>JAHWKS010000485.1 GCA_019347795.1 Planctomycetota bacterium
GCGATCCGTCCTCGCCGAACGTGAGGGCGGTCGGCTTATCGAGGGCCGTGATCTTTACCGCCTCGATGGTCTGCTCCCGGCCTTCGCCTTCCGCGTCCAGGCGGAAGAGCCCGCCTTCTTCGGTGGCCATCCAGGCGAAGTCGGTCGCGTAGAGGTGCCCCTTGGGGCTGTAGGCCAGGCCGGTGATGTCGAACAGGCCGGTCTCCAGGTTCAGCCGCATCTTGCCCGTCTTGGGATTGTAGAACGTGAGCAGCGAGTCGCCGGGTACGGTGATCTCGCCCATCTGTCCCACCACAAGATGCCCTCCCTTGGGATTCACCGTCAGCGGCACGGGGGCATCCACTTGCGTCGCCTCCTTGGTGGCGATGGCGCGCTCCAGATCGCCGAAGTTTGTCCCGTCGATCTTGGCGCTGACGATCCAGCCCTTGGTGTCGTCGCCGTTGGCGCTGGCGAAGATGGCGCCGCCCGTGATCGCCACCCCGTAGTAGTTCCCCTCCGCCTGGAGCTCTTCGGTCTTCGCCAACGGGCCGAGCTTCACCTTGGCGTCGTCCGGCTTGAGGGCCGAGGCGCCGGGTTCGGGCACGTCAAAGACGTAGATCAATTCGTCGACATCCACGCGGCCGCCGCCGCCGACCACAAGCGTCTTCGCATCGAGGAACGCCAGCCCGAGCGGGCCGATGTCGTACATCGGACCCTTGCCGTAAACATCGCTGGGGAAGCCGGTCACTACGTCCGAGACCTGCGCTTTGCCGTCGTCGCCGAACTGCACGCGAATGATCCGCCCGGCGCCGCTGTCGGAGACGAAAAGGTCCCCCGTATCCGGCTGCACGGCGACCGCGCACGGGTTCACCAGGCCGTCTACGACCGTTTCGATCTTCTCCTGGGCGCCGGCCGGCGCCAGACTCAGGGCCAGGATCGTCAAAGCTGCCAAGACTCGCATGAGAGGGTTCTCCTGAGGGGGATGGAAAATCCGAAACGATTTCTGCGGTCATTCGCCTGCCGGCGACTTCGGATCGGGCGGCAATTCCGGCGGCTTGACCTGCGGATAGACCGTGCTGGTGAGCCCCTCCTTCAGGAACGCCACCAGGTCCGACTTCTCTTGCTCGGTCAGGTTCAGCGGGAAGATCGCCTCGTCCAGGTAAGGGTTCTTCACGCCTCCCTTGTTGTAATGCTCGACCACCTCTTCCAGCGTGGCCATGCTGCCGTCGTGCATGTACGGCGCCGTGAGGGCGACGTCGCGGAGCCCGGGCGTTTTGAAGCTCCCCTTGTCTCCCTCCAGGTTCGACTCGGTGAACCGGCCGAGGTCCGGCTCCTCCTTGTCCCAACTGACGCCGATGTTATGGAAACCGCCGTCGGTGAAGAGCGGTCCGGCGTGGCATCCGCTGCACTGGGCCTTGTTGAAGAAGATGTCCATGCCGCGCTTGGCCGACTCGGACAGCGCGTCCTCGTCGCCGGCCTCGTACCGGTCATAGGGCGCGTCGCCCGCAAGCAGCGTCCGCTCGAAGGCGCCGATCGCCTTGGCGACTCCTTCCTCGGTGACGTCGGTCCCGAAGACCTCTTGAAACTGCTCGCGATAGCCGGGAATCTTGTTGAGCCGCTCCACGAGCGGGCCCATCTCCATGGCCATTTCGATCGGGTTCTGGATCGGTCCCAGGGCCTGCCCTTCCACGTGCTTGGCCCGGCCGTCCCAGAACTGAAAGTAGTGATAGCCCGCGTTGACCACCGTAGGCGAGTTGCGGCCCCCCTGTTGCTTTTGAAAGCCGGTGGCGAACCGCTCGGCGTTGGACCAGCCTTTGGCCGGATCGTGGCAACTGGCGCAGCTCACGGTGCTGTCCTGCGAGAGCCGCTTATCGAAGTACAACTGCTTGCCCAGCTCGACCTTCTCCTTGGTGAGCGGGTTGTCGCGGGGGATGCGCATCTTGGGCAGCCCCGCGGGGATCTCGAGCTTGTATTCTTCTTGGGCCGGCGCCCGCATTGCCGGTCCCGCAAACAAGGCGACGCAAGCCGCCGTGATGATCATTCGACGCATAGCAATACCTCAGCTTCTCAAAGGGATCGATGAGAAGCCTATTGTGTTGCGCGCCGCCGCCGATGGCAAGTGGTTGGGCCGGCGCGATATAATCCCGATGGGCGACGGCCCACGAGCAACGGGCAAGAGGAGATCGTATCGTGGACAGCGTAAGAGATTACCCAACTTTGCTCAAAGGCATCATCTCCGAAATTGCCGAGGTGATTCAGCAGCAACGCGATCCTGCATCCTCGTCGGTGGAAACGCAGTGCGCATTCGACGATGCGCGCGGGCAATACTTGCTGACGAACGTTGGCTGGCGCAGCAAGCAGCGCGTGCGCGGGATCACGCTTCACGTCCGCCTCAAGAACGGCAAGTTCTGGATTGAAGAGGACATGACGGAGGACGGCGTCGCCAACCGGCTGTTGGAGTCCGGCGTGCCGAAGGAGGACATCGTCCTGGCCTTTCAGCCGCCGGACGTTCGACCCCATACGGAATTCGCCGTCGCGTGACAATCACGGCTTAACTTACTCGTTGAGCAGCGCCTCGACGACGCGGTCGAGCTCCTTGTTCGCCAGGTCGGCGACGCGGAGATCGCCCTTGCGGTCGATCACGTAGTAGTCGGGGAAGCTGTCCACGCGGAAGGCTTCGACGGTCTTCTTTTCCACGTCCACCGCCACCGGCCAGGGGAGGGCTTCCTCCTCGACATACGCGGCTGCGTCCTCGCCGCGCATCGTCGTGTGTACGCCGATCACCTCCAGACCTTTGTCCTTGTGCTTCGCGTAAAGCTCCTTCAGGTGCGGCATCGCCGCACGGCACGATCCGCACCAGACGCCCCAGAAGTCCAGCACCACCACCTTTCCTTTCAGGTCGGAAAGCTTCAGGTCCTTCCCCTCGGTGTTGAGCCAGTTCTCGACTTGCAGCTCGGGCGGCGTCTTGCCTTCCAGCTCATCCTTGGATGTGTCCCCCTCGCGCCGCTCCCGTTGAAAGTCGTCCTTCGCGTCTTCGGCAAAAAGGAACGGGGTCAGCGTCAACGCCAGGGCCAGAGAAAGAAGACTCCGCAACATGGCAACCACTCCTTGAAGAGGGCCTTGCCGGGCCGGCGCGGCAAAGCCGGTTCACGATGAGAGGTCCGTGCGCCGGCGCTCGATGCCGCGCAACATAGCCGATGATCCTCGCCGTCCGCAACCATTGCGACGCCGGTCCCCATTCGCTCCCTACGGTCTGTATTGACCCCCTTCCCCCTCCTCACGTAAGGTACCGGTGATGCATATCCGGCTCAGTCAACGTGCGGGCTGGGCGGGGGGACAGCCGATCAGCGACTTGATGTCGCGGGCGCTGGAGAACCCGCACCTGATCTCGCTCGCCGCGGGGTTCGTCGATCAGCAGACCTTGCCGGTCGAGCCGACCCGCCGCGCGCTGGAGGCGGTCTTTGCGTCCGAAGCCGAGGCCCGCACGGCGCTGCAGTACGGCAGCACGCCCGGCTTCGTCCCGCTCCGCGAACAGATCTTGGAGCGAATTCGGGAGACGGATGGCCCCGAGGCCATCGGACCGCCGCCGACGCTGGAGCAGATCGTGCTCACCGCCGGCAGCAATCAGCTTCTGCACCTCGTGGCCGAGAGCCTGATGGATCCGGGGGACATCGCGATCTGCACCTCCCCTACGTATCTGGTCTTCCTGGGAACGGTGAAACATTTGGGCGGCCGGGCGGTCGGCGTGGCGATGGACGCCGAGGGGATGATTCCCGACTCGCTCGACCAGACGCTCCGCCGCCTGGAGCGCGCCGGCGAGCTGCCGCGAGTCAAGCTGATTTACCTTGTCCCCTACTTCGACAACCCCTGCGGCGTGACGACTTCGCAGACCCGCCGGGCGGAGATCGTAGAGCTCGCCCGCCGGTGGTCGAAGCAAACGAAGATTCACGTCATTGAAGACGCCGCCTATCGCGAGCTGCGGTATGCGGGCGAGGACGTGCCCAGCACCCGCACCGTTGATCCCGATGGGGACACGGTTGTGGTGGCGGGCACCTTCTCCAAGTCGTATTCGCCCGGCATCCGCGTGGGATGGGGCGTCTTGCCGAAACATCTGATCCGGCCGGTGTGCGATCTCAAGGGGAACATCGACTTCGGCTCTCCCAACTTCGCCCAGCACATGATGGCCAAGGTGCTGGAGCAGGGGAAGTACGCTGCTCACGTGGAGTCGGTGCGGGCCGGCTATCGCGAAAAGCTGCAGGCGATGCTGGAGTCGGCCGAGGAGCATTTTGCGCGGCTCCCGGGCGTAGAGTGGCGGCGGCCGCAGGGCGGACTGTACGTATGGGCCACGCTTCCGGAAACGATCGGGGCCGGTCCCGCCGGCCGGCTGTTCAACCAGGCAATCCGAGAAGGCGTATTCTACGTTCCCGGCGAGTTCTGCTATCCGCCGGAAGGCGAGCCGATCCGCAAGAGCGCGATGCGGCTCAGCTTCGGCGTGCAGTCGCCCGACCGCATCCGCCAAGGCATGGCGGCGCTGGCGCGGGCGATCGAGCACGTGATGTAACCGCGAAGGTAAACAGGCACGGATGCAATGCGTCTCATCGATCGCTACCTCTTGAGCCGCTTCTTTCGCACGCTGGCGATCTGCTTCGTCAGCGCCGCGGGGCTGTTCGTTGTCATCGACGCCTTCGCGAAGCTGGAGGAGTTCATCATGCTCGGCGAGCGGCACGGCGGACTGCCGCGCGTGCTGGCCGGCTACTATGGGGCCCGCTTCGTCTGGATCTTCGATCGCATGGCGCCGCTGGTGGTGCTGTTGGCGGCCATGTTCACCGTGACGTGGATGCAGCGCGCGAACGAACTGACGTCGCTGTTCGCGGCCGGCGTCCCGCCGCGGCGGATCGCGAAGCCGCTGATCGGAGCGGCGATTGCGGTCGCAATCCTCGGCGCGGCCAATCGCGAACTGGCGATCCCTGCATGCCGGGCGCAACTGTCCCGCACCGCGAAGGATTGGCTGGGAGCGGAAGCTAGTCCGCTTTATCCGCGATACGACAACCGCACCGGCATCTTCCTCAACGGGGAAAGCGTCTACCCGGCGGAGTATCGGATCGTCCAGCCGAGGTTCGCCTTCGAGACGCCGACGCCGGAATTCGGCCGACAACTCGCCGCCGAGAATGCGTACTATCGGCCGCCGGGCGCCGATCAACCCGGCGGCTACCTCTTGGACGCGGTCCGGGAACCGCAGAACGTGGCGGAGCTGGCGTCGCTTACCCT
>JAHWKS010000486.1 GCA_019347795.1 Planctomycetota bacterium
GGCCGCCGCCGCCGGCTCGCTCGTGCGGGGCGCGTCTTCCTCTTCCTCGGAGATTTCCGGCAGCGCCGCCTCGCGGGAGTCGGCGACGTTGACCGCCGCTTCGCGAGCGAGCGACTGTCGCTCGACCGACTGGCGAAGCTGCCGCAGCTCTTCCAGCAATCGCGAGTTCTGCTCCGCCCGCTCGTGCTGCTGATGGTGCAGGCTCTCTTGCAGCTCGGCGGCCCGGGAGCGGACTTGCTCCAGCTCCGCCAAAAGGGCGGCCCGCTCCTGCTCGAGGATTGCCCGCTGCTCGGCGTCTTCGCGCGGCTCGGCCGGCTGCGGCGGTTGCTCCAGCCGCTCTTGGAGATGGCCGCCGAAGCGTTCGATCTCCGCCAAGAGATTCTGCCAGTGCGGGGCTTCCGAGCGAGCGGTTTCCAGCTCAAGTCGCGCGGCGTCTCGCTCATTGCGTAAGGCGTCCCGTTCGGCGCGGAGCGACTCGCGCTCGGCGAGCATCGCGTCCCGTTCGCCTTGCAGTTTCTCGCGCTCCTGGCGAAGCGAGTCATGCTCCGTCCGCAGGCGTTCCGCCTCATTCTGCAGGCGTGCGACTTCGGCGTCGGCGCCCGGCGCGGGGGCTTCCTCCAACCCGTGCTTCACTTCCTCCAGCAGCGTGAGGGCGGCGGAAAGCTGCCGCTCCTGTTGTTCGAACTGCTGGGCCAGCTTCTGATGCTCTTCCCGCTCCTGCTGCAAGGCCGTCCGGCGTTCATCCGCTTCGTGACGATGGCGTTCGATCTCGGCCGCCTTGTGCGAGAGCTTCTCGCGAAGCTTTTCGATCTCCTCAAACAGCTCTTCCACCAGGCCGTCCAGCCCGGCGTATTCGCTGCGGAAGGCGGCCAGCGTCTCCTCAACGCCGGTCCAATCGAGTACGGTTGAAGCGGGCGACATGAATCTCTAGGTGCGGCGTCTGGGCCGGCTGCGAACGAGCGAGTGATGCGGAAGAGAAGATGCACGGCGAGACCTGACGAGGACCACGTCTCCGCCATCGCAAACCTAGGTCACGAATCGAGGTCCGGCAAATGACCGCCGATGCGTCACCCATGTTTTACCGGGCTGAAGAGGACCTTATGCGCCGCGCATTTGCATTGGCCGAGCGGGGGCAGGGGTTCGTCGAGCCGAACCCCATGGTCGGCTGTATCGCGGTGCGCGGCGGCGAGGTCGTGGGCGAAGGATGGCATCGCCGCTTCGGCGGGCCGCATGCGGAGATCGAGGCGCTGCAGGCGGCCAGCAAGCGGGCCGAAGGAAGCACGCTCATTGTGACGCTCGAGCCGTGCTGCCATCACGGCAAAACGCCGCCTTGCACAGATGCGATCATCGCCGCGGGCGTGCGGGAGGTCATCCTCGCGCAGCGCGATCCGTTCCCGCAGGTGAACGGCGGCGGAGTGCGGCGATTGGAGGAGGCTGGCATTGAAGTTCGTGCGGGGCTGTTGGAAGACGAGGCCCGCCGGCTGAACGCGCCGTACTTGAAGTTAATCGGCAAGGGACGGCCGTGGATCATCGCGAAATGGGCGATGACGCTCGACGGCAAGATCGCCACACGCGCGGGCCACAGCCGCTGGATCTCAGGCGAGGCGTCGCGGGCGGTCGTTCATCAGCTTCGCGGCCGAGTTGACGCGATTATGGTCGGCGCCGCGACGGCGCGATTGGACGACCCGCTGCTCACCGCCCGTCCGCCGGGACCGCGGATTGCGACGCGGATTGTGCTCGACTCCGCCGCCTCGCTTTCGCTGGAAAGCCAGCTCGTCCGCACGGCGCGGGAGACGCCGTTGGTGGTGATCGCTGGTCCCGCGGCGATGGCGGCAAGGATCGACTCCCTCCGCGACGCCGGCTGCGAAGTGCTGCAACTTTCCGGCGCCACGCACGCCGAGCGGCTGCAGGAATGTCTCAACGCCCTCGGCGAGCGCCGCATGACGAACGTGCTGGTCGAAGGCGGCGCCCAGGTGCTCGGCGCCTTGCGCGACGCCGGCGAGATCGATGAGGTGCACGTGTTCCTCGCACCCAAGCTCATCGGCGGCGTCGACGCGCCTTCGCCGCTGGCGGGATTGGGTTGCGAGTTGATGACTTCCGCCACGACGATCGACGACCTCGTAGTCGCACGCTGCGACGACGACATTCATCTCCGCGGACGAATTCGACGGTAACCGGAGCCGGCGTACCTCGCGACTGAGTTCCGCAGATTACAATCGGACATCACGGGGGTGCTCCAACGCCGCGCCATCTTGGGAGGAAGAAGAAATGCGATCGCGACTGTTCTTATGTTTGGCATGCGTGCTGCTTGTTGTTTCCAGCCGCAAACTGTCCGGGTCCGAGAATCTCAACGTCCTGCTGATCACCGCCGACGATCTCGGGCTGCAGCTCAGTTGCTACGGCGAGACGGTGATCGAGACGCCGAACCTCGACCGGCTCGCGAGCAGCAGCGTGCAGTTCGACGTGGCCTATGTCGCCCAGGCCTCATGCAGCCCTTCCCGAAGTGCGATGTTCACCGGACTGCACACGCACTCCACGGGTCAGTACGGATTGACCAACGGCGGCTTCTCGCTGCATCCCCATCTGAGAGACAGAACGATTCCGAATTTGCTGAAAGACGCCGGCTACCGCACCGGCATCATCGGCAAGCTGCACGTGGCGCCGGAGGAGAGCTTTCGCTTCGACTATCGCCCTCGCGGCAATACCCGCGAGGTGCGGTGGGTGGCCGAAGCCACCGAGCAATTTCTTCAGGAGTCGGGCGACGAGCCATTCTTCCTGATGGTGAACTACTCCGATCCGCACGCATTCCGCCGCCCGAATGATCGGACGCGGTGGCACTTTCCGCCGCAGATCGATGGCCTGCCGGAGAACCCGCTCCCGCCGGGGCCGGAGACGCTGTTTTCATTCCAGCAGATCGACACGCCCGCCCGGCGCATCCGCACCGCCGGCTACTACAACGCGGTGCAGCGGCTCGATGAGGGGATCGGGATGCTGATGGACGTGCTCGAAAAGCGCGGCCGAAGCGACGATACGCTGGTGATCTTCGTCGGCGATCACGGGCCGCCGTTCGCCCGCGGCAAGACGACAGTTTATGAAGCGGGGCTCCGCGTGCCGTTTCTCATCCGCTGGCCCGGCGTCTCCAAACCAATGCGCAGCGGCGCGATGGTCTCGACGATCGACATCCTCCCCACGATCCTCGACGCAACCGGCGTGAAGCTCAAGGGCGAACTTCACGGCAAGTCCCTCCGGCCGGTCGTGCAGGATTCGGAAGCCGCGTGGCGCGATTACCTTGCGGCGGAATTTCACTTCCACGGCGGCAGCCCGTTCTATCCGCGCCGCGCGATTCGCGATGGCCGCTACAAGTTGATCCACAACCTGCTGGCGGGCTCGGCCCGGCCCTCCACGGGCATCGACGGCGATCCGGCGTATCGCGTTTCCCAGGAGCCGCGTTACGACGGACCGCGGTGAGAAAGGCGTTCGACACCTTCGCCGATCCGCCGGAGTACGAGTTGTACGATCTGAAGAATGATCCCGTGGAGTTCCACAACCTCGCCGGCCGCCCCGAGCACCGCGAAGTCCAGCAGCGGCTCGCGCAGGCGCTCATCGAGTATCGCAAGCAGACGGACGATCCTTTCCTCGACGCCGTCTTCCTCGACAAGTTCCGCCGCCGCACTTCCACGAAGTAAAGTCGGCTTCCAAGCGACGGCGGCTTCCGCTGCCTCGCAACCTGTTTGCTTGCCGCCGCCGGCGCAGCGACTATGTCACCATCATTCTTTCTCCAGCCACTTTGCTTTCTCGTTTGAAGGATAATTCCATGATCCGGCCTTTCTCTTCGTTGACTTTCGTATCCTTAGTGCTCGCCATGCTCTCCATGCAACACGCTGCGGCCGAGGCGCCGAAAACGATCGGCGAGATCGTGCGGCACGATCCTGCGATGGATAAGCTCCTTCCCCAGGATGCGAAGATCGAGGTGCTGGCCGACGGCTTCGACTGGTCCGAAGGTCCCGTCTGGGTCCCCAGCGGAGCTTACCTGCTCTTCTCCGACATTCCGCGGAACCACATCGTCAAGTGGAAGGAAGGTGAGGGGACGAGCATTTTCATGGAGCGGCTCGGCTACACCGGCAAGAAGCCCTTCGCCGGTCCCGAGCCGGGCACGAATGGACTCATGCTCGATTCTGAGGGTCGGCTCGTCGCCTGCTGCCACGGTGATCGCAAGGTGAAACGGGTCGAGAAAGACGGCTCGATCACGGTGCTGGCCGCCAGGTACAAGGGGAAGCGGCTCAACAGCCCTAACGACCTGGTGTATCACACCAGCGGGAATCTGTACTTCACCGATCCGCCCTACGGCCTGCCGCAGCGGGAGAACGATCCGGCCCGGGAGCTGGAATGGTTTGGCGTCTATCGCCTTGATCCGCCGCAGGAGGGAAAGAAGCGGGGCAAGCTAACGCTCTTGACCAAAGAAATGACGCGGCCCAACGGCATCGCCCTCTCGCCCGATGAGAAGACGCTCTACGTGGCGCAGTCGGATCCGCAGGCCGCCATCTGGAAGGTGTTTCCCGTGAAGGAGGGCGGCACGCTCGGCGAAAGTCGCCTGCTCAACGATGCGACCGAGTCGGTAGGAAAACGTCCCGGCCTGCCCGACGGCATGGCGGTGGACCAGGAAGGGAATATTTGGGCGACCGGCCCCGGCGGCGTGTATGTGTTCAATCCCGAGGGAAAACTCTTGGGGAATCTGTGGACGAACGAGCGGACCGCCAACTGCACTTTCGGCGGCGACGGCAGTACGCTCTACATCACCGCCGACATGTACCTCTGCCGCGTCAAGACCAATGTAAAAGGCGCCCAGTACGACCGCCCGCCCTACGCCAGGTAATGTGGGTCACTCGCTCCGCGAGTGACCAATCGGCGAGCCAAAGCGAGCCGCAGAATTTATCAAGAAGCCCGCAATCCAGCGGTAGCTCTCTCCCTACAATTGATCCGATCATGCGTCCGACCTCCACCTTCGCCGCGGCCCTTTCGCTTCTCCTCTCCGCCTCGTTGCTCTTCGCCGACGATTCCGCTACACCCGCGGACGACGGCAAGCTGCGGATCATCGTTTTCGGCGCCCACCCCGATGACGCCGAGTTCAAGGCGGGCGGAACGGCGATTCTCTGGGCGAAACAAGGCCACCATGTGAAGCTGGTGTCGGTCACCAACGGCGACATCGG
>JAHWKS010000487.1 GCA_019347795.1 Planctomycetota bacterium
GACACCTAAACCGCGCAACTTCAAAACTGACGCTTCGGGCTACTGGACTCGCTGCCGGGCTGACGCGAATCGATCTCGCTTCTCTTCACCAACATGAGGGAACTCTGATGCCGTCCCTCCGCGGAAAACTGCTCATCGCGTCGCCCCACTTGCTCGATCCCAACTTCGCCCACGCCGTGGTGCTCATGGTGCAGCACGACGAGGACGGCGCCCTGGGCGTGGTGCTCAACCGCCGCAGCGAGAACACGCTGGCCGAGGTCTGGCTGGAGGTGCTGGACCGTCCGTGTGAGAACGAGGCGCCGATCTTCGTCGGCGGCCCCTGCCCCGGCCCCCTGATGGCGATCCATCAAGCGCCCGAGTGCGCCGACCTGGACATCGCCCCCGGCCTGTTCTTCGCGACGCAGAAGGAGCATCTGGAGACGCTCGTGGAAGGCTGCCAGGCGCCGCTCCGCGTGTTCAGCGGCTACTCGGGCTGGGCGGGCGGACAGGTGGAAAGCGAGCTGGAGACCGGAAGCTGGCTCGTGGCCGACGCCACCGAAGAGCTGGTTTTCGGCGACGAGGACGAGATCTGGAAGCTCCTCGCCCGCCGCGTCGGCGAGAACATTCTCTTGGGGGCGCTCAAGATCAAGCACGCGCCCGAGGATCCATCGCTGAATTAGCGTCACGGATCACTATACGTCCAACGACGCTGCCAGTGTGAGCGAACCGAGCGCTATGAGCGCGGCAAGGAGCGCGGACACCGCAAGTGCGTTTGGAAATGTCCGCAGTAGCCAATAGATGGCGACGGTTATGCCAATGAGCACCAATGGACCGATGAAATAACGAACTCTACTTCCGCCCCAGCCTGGACTCTGCGGAATAGCAACGAAAAGAAAAAGCCAAACCGGTGCGGCAGCAACAATTAGTAGCGATGAAGTCAAGTTTATCGCGGCGCCATGACATGCCTGCCGGCGAGGCGAGGACGTTCCGCTACTTCGCGTAAACCTCATTCGCGGCGGCGATGCTGGCGCCGTGATCGAATTTGTGCCCCTGCTCGGCCAGCAGCGATTCCAGGGCGGCGAGGAAGACGAGCACGTTCGTGGCCCGCGAGGCGTGGCCCATCAGGCCGATTCGCCAGACTTTGCCTTTGAAGTCGCCCAGCCCGCCGCCGATCTCTATGCCGAACCGCTCCAAGAGCGCCTTCCGCGCCTTGGCGTCATTGACGCCCGCCGGAATCCGCACCGCGTTGAGCATCGGCAGTTGATGTCCTTCCTGCGCCGCGTATTCGATCCCCAACGCCGCCAGCCCCGCCCGCAGCGCGCGATGATTGAGCATGTGCCGGGCGAAGCACGCCTCGAGTCCCTCTTCGTGTACCAGCCGCAGCGCCTCGTAGAGGGCGTAGCTCATGTTAATCGGCGCCGTGTGGTGGTAGACGCGGTCGGTCCCCCAGTAGTTGGCGAGCATCGTGATGTCGAGATACCAGCTTTGAACCTTTCGCTTGCGGTTCATCACCGCCTCAACCGCCCGGGGACTGAAGGAGACCGGCGCCAGTCCCGGCGGGCAGCTCAGGCACTTCTGCGAGCCGGAGTAGATGGCGTCGATCCCCCACTCGTCCACCTCCACCGGAACGCCTCCCAGCGACGTGACCGCGTCCACCAGGAGCATCGCCCCCGAGTCGCGGACCAGTTGCGAGATCTCCTCCAGCGGCTGCCAGGCGCCGGTCGAAGTCTCGGCCATGACGATGCCCACCACCTTCGGCTTCGCCTTCGCCAGTGCGTCCTGGAGATCATCCGGCGTAAACACCTCGCCCCACGGCCGCGCAACCTGCATCACCTCGGCGCCGGCGCGGACGGCGACGTCGGCCATGCGGGCGCCGAACACGCCGTTGACGCAGACGAGCATCGAGTCCGCCGGCTCCACCAGATTCACCACCGCCGCCTCCATCCCCGCCGAGCCGGTAGCGCTCACGGCGAATGTCATCGGGTTCTTCGTGCGGAACAAACCGCGCAGCATTTCCTGCAGTCCATCCATGATCTGCAGGTAATACGGGTCCAGGTGCCCGACGGTCCCCTTCGCCATCGCCGCCAGCACGCGCGGATGAATATCGCTGGGGCCGGGTCCCATCAGAATGCGCACCGGCGGATTCAAAGGCGGGGCGATACGGCTCACAGCTCAGCTCCTCGGTCGCAGGACGACGATGACAGCCGGCGTTACTTAAAGGCATCGGCGCCTACGTTCTAGCCAAGAATTCCCGCGTCCGCCAGTCGCGAACGCGCCGGAGTCGGCGATTGCCGCCAACCCTTACGTTGAGTCAACGCTTCGTCGCTCGACGGCAGGCTGCCTTTAACAGACTTGGCGTTTCGGCTTCGCGCACCCAAATTCATCGCCTCCTGCCTCGCCGATTCTTCGTGCCTTCCGGCGGGAGAGAAAAAAATATTTTTTCCGGCGACTTGACAGCGTCGCCCGCGATTAGTATACTGGTATACACTGTGCAGAGCAGCGGTTTCTTCCCTGTCAGGTGATCCTATGTTGCCGCCGATTCATCCCATCTGCCGGTTGTTCCCGATGCTGCCTGAAGCGGAGCTGGACGGGATCGCGGAGGATGTTCGCCGCCGGGGAAGCTGCTTCACCCCCCCAAAGGAAAGGTAGCGCAAAATTGCGCTACCTTGCTGCCGGGGGGTAGCGAACGAGCGCGCGAGGCCGCCGAGCATGCCGCCCGAGAAGCGAATCCATCGCGAGACCTCGCGTTGCTAGACGCAGGATCCGAGAGGAGTTTGCACGGGTCAGCCGCGACGGGGTCGCGGCGGGTGGACACTTTTCGGCGTGTGTGGGACGATGGGGGGAGCGGTGCCGGCGGGGAATGATCGGGTGACGGCGCCTTGGGCAAGATCGCCGATTCCGGCGGAGTTTCCGAACGAAAGGACCGTGAATGATTCGTTCGTGCTGTGGCTGCGCCGGTTCTCCCCCCGCGCGCATTCTCCTCTGCATCATGGCGCTGGCCTTCGGCGGCTTGCTCGCCCGTGAGCCGGGGTTGTGGATTCCCACGGCGGCGGCGCAGGATGAGACGCTGGTGGATGAGACGTTGGAGGATGAGTTGGACGTGGAATCCGCGGCGCCGACGACTGAGGCGCCCGGGGAGCAGGCCGAAGAGCGGACGATGCTCGATACGCTGCTCGACGCCGGCATCGTGGGCGTGTTGATCCTGCTGTTGTCGATGGTGTCGGTCGGGTTCATCGTCGAGCACTTCCTCACGATCCGCAAATCGGCCCTCATGCCCGAGCCGGTGATCGAGGAGATCGACGCGCTCCTGGAGCAGGGAGACGTGGAAGGCGCCCTGCACGCCTGTCGCGATCCCGCCAACCAGTGCCTCTTCACCGACGTGGTGCTGGCCGGGCTGGAGCGATTTCAGGGAAGCGAATTCGGCTTTGCGGAATACCGGGCGGCGGTGGAAGAGGCGGGGGAGGACCAGACCGGCCGGCTCTACCGCAAGACGGAGGTGCTGAACCTGATCGGCGCCATCGCCCCGATGCTGGGGCTGCTGGGAACGGTGCAGGGGATGATCATCGCCTTCAACACGATCGCCTCCACCGGCGGCGCCGCCAAGCCGCACGAGCTGGCCGGCGCCATCAGCCTCGCGCTGGTGACCACGCTCTTGGGGCTGATCGTGGCGATCCCCACCATGATCGCCTTCAGCTACTTCCGCAACCGCATCGACTCGATCGTGGCCGAGGCGGGGAAGCGGGTCGAGCAGGTCCTGGCGCCGCTGGGAAGGAGACGCTAGCCGATGCAGCTTACCAAGCATCGCCGCCAGGCCACGTCGCGGATGAACATGACGCCGATGATCGACGTCGTGTTCCTCTTGTTGATCTTCTTCATGACGGTCACGCAGGTGTCCGAGGTGAACCGCGAGCGGATCGAGCTGCCGCAGCAGAAGGGGGTCGAGGATCAGAAGCCCGCGGAGTTGATCATCAACGTGATGGAGGATGGGCGGATCGTCGTCTCGGGGAACACCGTCACCATGCCGCGGCTGGTGGCGATCCTCAGTGAGACGCTTCGCGAGGCGGGCGGCAATCCGATGCAGGTAGATGTGGTGCTGCGGGCCGACGCCCGCGGCACAAGCGCCACGGTGAACGACGTTGTTGAAACGCTGAACAAGATGGAGATGCGGCGGGTGCGGATCGCCGTGCAGGTTCCCCGATGAAGCTTTCTGCCCGTAAGCTGGTTCACTCGACCGTCATGGAGCTGCCCATGACGAGCATGATCGACGTGGTGTTCCTGCTGCTGGTGTTCTTCATGGTCACGGCGGCGTTTATTGAGACGGAGCGGAATCTCGACTCGGCGATCGAGGTGAAGAAAAGCTCGGCGGCCGAGTCGCAGAGCGACCTGGAGCCGGCGGTGGTGGAGATCGTTCCCAGCGGCGGGCGTTACGTCTATAAGCTGGGCGCCCGGGAGATGACGAGCGAGGATGAACTGCTCGAGGTGCTGGAGCAGTTTCCCGCCGCCGCCCGGGCCGACGGCGCCTTCGTGCGAGTGAGCGACGGCGCCCCCTTCCGCATGGCCGCCGCCGCCATCCAGACGGCGAAGACGGCGGGCTTCCTCGTCGTCACGTACGTGCCCAAGCGGGAGTGAGCAGGTTCGAGAGAAGTTATGGATTTTCATTTGCGCAAAGAGCGCCGTCAACATCTGACCGCCCCGGAGGGGCGAAGGCGTGTAGCCACGGGCGCAAGCCCGTCGAAGAAGGCGCACAACCCATTGGTTTACAAGCCCCGAAGGGGCGGCAGTAACTTCACAACACCCGTCTGTCGCCCCTTCGGGGCTTGGAATCCTCGAGGGATCTCATCTCCACGGGCTTGCGCCCGTGGCTACATGCCTGCGCCCCTTCGGGGCGGATTGCAGGCGACGACTTTGCTATTCTTCGTCCTATATTCCGCCGCGTCTTTTACCGCCGATGACGAAAAGCTCGAACGCTTCCTAGCGCGGCTGGGACTGGTCGAGCTGCAGATCGTGCACGTCGAGCGATCGCTGGAAGGCGCGACGGCCGGGCCTGACGAGCAGCAGCGGCTGGCGCGGCGGCTGGCGGACTTGTACGCCGAGCAGCTCATGAACAGCGCCGACGATCCGGCGGCGTACAACGACCTCGTGCAGCGCATCGAGGACTTGCTCGCCCGCTTCCCGGCGGCGAACACGGCGGCCCTGCAGGTGATGCTCCTGCAGGCCGACTAC
>JAHWKS010000488.1 GCA_019347795.1 Planctomycetota bacterium
CGAAAGCGATTCCGTCCGTGCATCGCGCCGCAGCACCGCAAGCACTTCTTCGAGCTGCTCGGCCGCCGTCTGCGACAGATCGACAAAGATCCAGCGCCGGTCGCCGAACTCGCACAGGCCGCCGCCGGCGCCGTCGAGCCACTCCTGGCGGACGCCGTAAGCGAGCTTCCGCGCCGCAGCCAAAGCCTCATCCAACACTTCCACGGTGTGCATCGGCAGGAATCCTTTCTCCGTGAGACCGGGGGCGGATTATATCGGCTTGCGTTACAGTCGCCCAGGCCGGCCGGACGATACCACTCTTGCCGCCTAACCTGCGATGCGGCAATGAGTTAAGCCGCGGCGCCGAGTCAAAGCAGGCGACCGGCCCGTCTTGCGGCGACGACAAAGACTGAACCTCTCGCGGCGACTTTACGGACTGGGAAAGGACCGCCATGCCCGCCCCCTCCAGGGACCTCAACCCCGAGCAGCAAATTGCGCAACTTCAAGAGATGCTTGCGCACACCCAACAACTGGCGGCGCTGGGAGAGCTGGTCAGCACCACCACGCACGAATTCAACAACGTGCTGATGACGGTCATCAACTACGCCCGGATGGGCCTGCGGCACAAGGACCACGAAACGCGCGAGAAGGCCCTCCAGAAAATTCTGGCCGCGGGCGAGCGGGCCGCGCGGATTACCGCGTCCATTCTGGGAATGGCTCGCAACCGATCGGAGTCCTTCGAGCCGACCGATCTGGCGAAGCTGATCGAAGACACGCTGTTGTTGCTGGAGCGCGAGTTGAGCAAGTACCGCATCCGCGTCGACCGCCAGCTTCACCCGGTCCCGCCGGTGCTGGCCAACGGGAACCAGATGCAACAGGTATTGCTCAATCTGGTGACCAACGCCCGCCAGGCGATGCCCCGCGGCGGCGAACTGCTGATTCGCCTCTCGCACCAGGAGGCCGAGGGCGCGGTCGAGTTGCTGATTCGCGATTACGGCGAAGGAATTCCTGCAGACAAGCTGCCGCGCATCTTCGACCCCTTCTTCTCCACGAAAAGCGGCCCGGACGAGAGCGGCAAGGGGGGAACCGGCCTGGGCCTCTCGGCCGCCCGCAACATCATCGAAAGCCACCGGGGCAAGATTCGCGTCGAGAGCACGGTCGGCGTGGGAACCGCCTTCGCCATCAAATTGCCGATCGCCAGGACGCCGGCGCCGGTCGAGGCGGGCAGCATTCTTCCGGCAGGGCAACTCTCGCCGTAGCGCGGCGCTCAGGTGATTTTCCGCGACGGCTCATATCCCATCCGTTCGATGAATTCGCCCCAGTGCTCGGCGATCCGCTGCTCTTGCGCCGGCGTGAGTTGGTAGCGGTTGACGGGAAAGCCCTCGCGCTCCGCGAAAAACTCGGTCAGCCGCGGCCGGGCGCGTTCGAAATCGCCGAGACCGAGTTGTTCGTAAACCCCCTTCAGAACGGCGATCGGGTCCTGGACCAGGTCTTCGTAACGGATTTCGCACAACTGCTGCGGTCCGAGAAGGCTGCGGTCGCGCTCGAAGGCGCGGTACATCCGCACAAACTGCTCGAGCACGAGCGCTTCCAGGTCCGGCGCCCGGGCGCCTTGGAGGCTGGTGGCCTCGATCAGCTTCCGCCAAGTCCGGACCGTTGACGCGAACAAGACGTAGGGATCGCGAACAATGTGCACGAATTGGGCATCGGGAAATACGTCTAAAAGCGTGCGGACGCGGGCCGTGTGGCCGGGAGACTTGAAGACGATCCGGGCCGGCCGGGCGACCGTCAGGCGCCGGGCGAACCACAGGATGGCGCGGCGCCACTTCTGCTGTGCGGCCTCGGGCAAATCCTCCAGGTCCAGATATGCTTTCGTCCCTTCGGCGCGGAAGGGAAAGGCCCAAGTCAGATACGGCGAGCCGGCGCCCAGGTTGCACAGCGCGAACTCGTCCTCCTGCGGCGACGCCACGGAGATCGGCACCGCATCCATCGGCCGATGTTTGGGAATCACGTGCTGGAGGACCGGCGCCAGAACCCGCTCGGTAAAGAGAAAGTGGTGCGGCGCCAGGCATTGGTAGCTGTTGGGAAACGTGAATTGCTCGTCCAGTACAAGCAGCTCATGGAGCAGCGTTGTTCCCGACCGCCAATGGCCAAGCACGAACAGCGGCGGCTGCACGCGGGCGTCCCGCGCCGCGGCGCCGTACCTGAGCTCGGACGCGACCCGCAAGAGCGAGTTGAACGGGCTAAAGGCGCTCACGGCCGCCGCCATGGGCCATCGGCTGGGGGCGATCGCGAAGCGATTCTTCGCCAGCAGCTTGAGCCAGATCCCCACCGTCATGCCGCACCACGGACGAGGCGTGTACCAGGGGTAGAGGTCCCCCTGTCCGTCCTGCTGCGCGGCAGGGCGTGAGGACGGCGGAGTCACCTCGTTGCTGCTCATGGGTAATTCGCTGTCAAGGGCGATCAAGAATGGTCGCCAGCAGCCGCAATCGCCGCCACGCCTTCCAAGGGGACAGCAACGAGGTTTCGGGAACCACCAGGCGGAATCGCAGCCAGGAGTTTTTCTGAAGGAGCCGCCAAGGCT
Organism: Planctomycetota bacterium; assembly: GCA_019347795.1. Lineage (GTDB taxonomy): Bacteria > Planctomycetota > Planctomycetia > Pirellulales > Pirellulaceae > JAHWKS01. The sequence continues at coordinate 2,564 of JAHWKS010000488.1, forward strand.
CATCCACGGCCAGCGCGCGAAAATCGTGCTCCATCATCCGCAAGACCAGGTCCGGCGGGCCAACCAGCTTGTCGATCACCTCGCCGACCCCCTCGCGCACGATCAGCGTGAACTGTTTCTCAGTATCGATGAAGTCGAAGCCGAAAGAAACCCGCAGCCGAGCGGCGCGCCGGTTCAAGCGGGCGGGCATGGCGTACATCATATGCTCGATCGGCAACTGGGCGATCGCCGCGTGCGAAACCTGCGGGCGCTTCACGCCGCCGAGCCACTGCTGGAGGTCGGCCGACTCGCGCAGGCACCAGTTGCGCATCAACGGGTTTTGCACTTGCCCGGCTAACTGCTCAAGGGCCTGCTGCTTGACCCGGTGCAACGCCCGTTCGTTTTGGAGGGACAAACCCACCTCGCACAACCAAATCGCCCAGCGAGGATCGTGCTCGGCAACCGCGCGCTGCGCCATCTCCGTGATGCCTGTTGACCCCCCCAGCGCCGGCGCCAGCCGCGCAGCCAGCTCGCGCGGCCGGAGCGGATCGAGGTTGACGCCGCGGCCGTCAAACCAGCCGAAATACCCGGCGTAAACGCCGCGAATTCCTGCCTTGAGCGTGCCATAAACCTCCTGAAGATACGGATGGCGCCGAAGCCGCTCGGGCAGCACGATTTCCTCCACCATGTCGTCGGGCGTCTTTCCCGCCTCCGCAAGGTGGATCACCGAATCGTGTACGAATGCGATGGCGTCGCGATAGTCGGTCAGCAGTTGATGGATCTGATCGGCGCCCTCCACCGGCGCCGTGTGCCCAAGCACCAGGTACTCGGGCGCCGGCTCCAGCCGGCGTATCGCGTCGAGCGAGGCGATCCATTGCTCCACCGGCCGCGGCGGCACGCCTCGGATCGCGTAGAGATTGGGAAAGCCCTTATAGACATTATCGCCGGCGTGCAGCACGCGCTCCTCCGGCAGCCACACGAACAACTGATCGATCGTTTCGCCCGGCGCCGCGACAAGCACGAAACGCGTGCCGCCGATGACCGTTTCCGCGCGCTCGCGGAAGGTATGGGTCGGCATGATAAGCGAGGGCACCTTTCCCCGCGGCAATCGCAGAGCGGGTCCGATCCCCTCGTGCGGCGCGCGGTCGTGCGGCAGCCCGTAGCCGAACTGCTTGGCGCCGCGCCGGAAGTACGCGTTGGGCAAGCGGTTTTCCTGCCGCATGTGCTCGGCGAAGTTCTCATGAGCCCAAATCGGAATGCCCGGCCGATGAAAAACCGCGGTTCCCCGAACGTGATCCCAATGGCCGTGCGTGTAAATGATTGCCTGGAGCCGGTCGTTCTCCACGCGGCGCCGGAACTCCGATTGCGCCTTTCGGGCGCTGGCGACGTCGGGACCGGTATCGATCAGCACGTATCCGCCGTCCACCTCGATCGCCGTAAAGTTGCTGATTGCCAGGTTGACCGCCGCGTGCACGCGTCCGCGAGAGTACACGCGAGGCGTCCAGTCCGGCGCCGTCGCGATCGCGCACGGCGAATCCACCGAGGGCGGAGGCTCGTCGGAGGGGACCGGCGCCGGCGGCGGTTGTTCTCGCTCGGATTCATTCATCGGCGCGGTCCCGCTTTCCCGCCTTCGCGGCTCGTTTACCAAGTGAAGAAGCCGCAAACGTCTGTGTGATCGGTTCCTCGACGAGCTTAATCGCCGGCTACGAATGCCGCCAGCCCTTCGCGGTACGAGCGGTAGCGTGATCTTGCGGAAGCGTGATTGCGTTGCACCGGCGAGGGGAAGCCGTACACTGGCGATTGGCTTTGAGACTCCGGCGACGCGTTGGTCGCCGCCTATTTGTTGTCATTCCGCATTCCGCATTGATAACGATGCCTTATTCCGGGATCGATGCGTTTCTCCACCTGCTGGCCGATTTCGGCGTGCGGCATCTGTTCGGCAACCCGGGGACGACGGAGCTTCCGCTGAACGATGCGCTCGTGGGGGATGGGCGATTCCGCTACATCCTCGGCCTGCAGGAAGTTCCCGTGATGTCGATGGCCGACGGCTACGCCATGGCGTCGGGAAACGTGGCGGTGGTGAACCTGCACATCAGTTGCGGGCTGGGGAACGCGATGGGCATGCTCTACAACGCCTATCGCGAGGGAACGCCGCTGTTGGTCACTGCGGGGCAGAGCGATCGGCGGCTGAAGTTCGAGGAGCCGATCCTCTGGGGAGAGATGGTCCGCGTGGCCCGCCCGTGGACGAAGTGGGCGGCGGAGGTCGATCGCGTGCAGGACTTGCCGGCGGCGGTGCGCCGCGCGGTGCAGACGGCGCTCACGCCGCCCACCGGGCCGGTGTTCCTGTCGTTGCCGCTCGACGTGCAGATGGAATCAGCCGATGATCTTGATCTGACGCCAATCCGCCTTCCCGACTTCCGCACCCGGCCGCCGCAGGAGGCGATTGAGCGCGCCGCCGCGGTGCTGCTGGAAGCACAGAACCCGGCGATCCTCTCCGGCAGCCGGATCACCGAGCGGGATGCGATGGCGGAGCTCGTGGCCGTCGCCGAAAGATTGGGGGCGCCGGTGATCACCGAGTCGGGCACGACCCACGGCCGGCTGGCGTTTCCCAGCGATCACCCGCTCAACGGGCAGGGCCTGCCGCTCTAGATCGGAAGA
>JAHWKS010000489.1 GCA_019347795.1 Planctomycetota bacterium
CCTGTTGTTCTTCGAGCCGCTGACGATTGAAGACGTGCTCAACATCTGCGACCGCGTGCAGCCCGACGGCGTAATCGTGCAGTTCGGCGGGCAGACGCCGCTCAACCTGACTCGCGCGCTGCACACGGCGGGCGTGCCGATTATCGGCACCTCGGTCGATACGATCGAAGCGGCCGAAGACCGCGAGAAATTTCAGCGGTTCCTCAATCGCCTGGGGCTGAAGCAGCCGGCCAACGGCATCGCGCGGAACATGTCCCAGGCCCGCCTCGAGGCCGACAAGATCGGCTTTCCCGCCCTCGTGCGGCCGAGCTTCGTCCTCGGCGGCCGGGCGATGGAAATCTGCTACGACCAGGCTCAGTTCGAGCGGTTTGTGGCCGAGGCGTTCCTCGTGTCCCAGGGACAGCCAGTGCTGATCGATCGCTTTCTGGAAGACGCCACCGAGGTGGATGTCGATTGCATCGCCGACGGCGAGACGGTCGTGGTGGCCGGAGTGATGGAGCACATCGAGGAGGCGGGCGTGCATTCGGGCGACTCGGCCTGCGTCATCCCGCCGTACAGCCTTCCCGGTCCGGTGGTCGAGGAAATCCGCGAGGCCACGCAAGCCATGGCCCGCCAGCTTCGCGTGCGGGGACTGATGAACGTCCAATTCGCGGTGAAGAAGGAGAACGGGCAGTACAACGTGTACGTGCTGGAGGTCAATCCGCGGGCCAGCCGCACCGTGCCGTTCGTGGCCAAGGCTACCGGCGTCCCGATCGCCAAGCTGGCGGCGAAGGTGATGGCGGGCGCCACGCTGGACGAGCTGGGGTTCACCCAGGAGCCGATCCCCTCGCACGTCTCGATCAAAGAGAGCGTGTTCCCCTTCCGCAAGTTCGCGGGCGTGGACATCGTGCTCGGGCCGGAGATGCGGAGCACCGGCGAGGTGATGGGCATCAGCGACCGGTTCTCCCTCGCCTTCGCCAAGAGCCAATTGGCGGCGGGCGTCGATCTGCCGATGGAGGGCGCCATCTTCATCAGCGTCGCACAGCGGCACAAGGAGGCGGCCGTGCCGCTGGCCCAGCGGCTGGTGGCGATGGGTTACAAGCTGCTGGCCACGCGCGGCACGGCGGCCCGCTTCGAGGAGGCGGGGATCCCCGTCGAGCGGATCAAGAAGATCGCCGAAGGGCGTCCCAACCTGCTCGACTACATCAACGACGAGCAGGTCGCGCTCGTGCTAAACACCCCCAGCGGCAAAGGCGCCCGCACCGACGAAGGCCGCATCCGTGCCGCCGCGGTGCAGCAAGGGGTGCCCTGCATCACCACCATCCAAGCCGCCGAGGCCGCAGTGAAAGCCCTCGAAGCCCTGCGCGAAGGCGAGATGACCGTCCAAGCCCTCCAAGACCGCTTCGCCACCGTCCGCGAAGCTATGCCAGCCGCGACGTAGCAAATTGCCGCGCTGTTGTTGGTCAACTTCGCGAGAGCGTAGAATAGAAGGTTGCCATTTCACGAAATAAGAAACGAGCCCACTAATGCTATCGCACTCATCTTCCGACTTTGCGGAAATCCGAGACGATTCCGACCTGATTGTCGCCACAGTCCGCGGGGAGTTGACCACTGATCGTCTTGAGATTAGCGCCCGCCTCGCGCCGGATGCCAATGCGTGGAGTGATATCCTGGCGCCACTTCGCGACCGCGCGATAATGCTGCTCCCGAACGGCATGCTGCGATTGGCCGGCGACGAGCGCGGTGAAGATCTGTCGGAATTCATCCACACCGCATCAGACGGACGCCTTCACCTCTGCAAGAATCCGTCAGGGATCGAGCATGGATTGGCGATGAAGCAACAAGTTTGGGCGCAAGAGGAGCATACTGTGCCATTCAATCGCCTGGTGGCGAGCCTGCAGAATGATTCGTCACGCACTGAGCGATAGCGTGTTGTTCCATGCCCGAGTATCGCATCTGGTGTCCGCCCACGCTGTTTGCGGAATTCAATCAAGCCTACGAGTTGGAGGCGCCGGAGACTCAGAAGCAGTTATCGGAAGCAATCGATGCGTTTCAAGCATTGCTCAGATCCCCGGAAATCCGGCTTGACGAGCATCCGCCGACGCCGACTTCGAATGCGGTGGAGATGCAGATCATCATTCTGCAGATTCGCTTCGCGATTCGAGTCAATTTCGCCGTAAGCAACGTATGGCTGGATGGAATTACGTGGCTGCACGGCTCCTGAGACTCCGCCGCAGCCGGCGGTCGAGCAGGAGTCGCTGCATCACCACTGTTCATCCTGGGTTATCCGGCCAGCGGCTACGAATCTCCGAATGGCAATGCTTCCACGAAGCGCGCGATCCTGGCTGCCTCTGGAGCAGTCAAATCCACTGGCAGTTCGAATTCGACTGTAAGGTCGGGGCGCAGGTGAAAACTGTGCGCAATCCATTCGTGTTCGCCGACGGCCTCCGTCGTTTCCTCTTCCAATTCTTCGACGTCCTCTTGTTCGCCAGTTGCAGCGCGCCCGACGCTTATCATGGCGGTGGACCAGACGAATCTGGAAGGCCACCCGCGGCGTCCCGCAACGAACCGACCACAGCCACAGTTTTCCAAACTCTGAAACACGGAAATGATCTCTTGCCGGGTGACATGGTGGCCATCATTTCGCAGGATCTGCAAGGCTCGATCCACTGTGGTTTCGCTTTGATTCCGCTGTCGACCGGCAGCATGATCAAGGAAACGCTGAGCGGCTGTGTCGGACGCGTACAGTTCCTTCAGCTTTTCGACGTCCATTTCATCTGCTGTCGTCTCGGGAGTTTCCTCTTCCTCTGCTTCCTCGCCGGCTCCGCGGTATCTCGATTGAGTATGATCGAAGACGGCTTGAAGAGCGTCCTCGCTGAGGAATTCCGACGCCCATCCGCGCTCGGTGAGTTTCCAAACGCCGCGGCGCGACCCATCAATGAATCCAGCGTTTACCAAGTACCAACGCGCCCATGCCACTTGATTTTCAAATCTGGATCCACCGCTGCTAAGCCGTTCCGACAACACCGCGTTGGAAAGCGCCAATTCACGTGCGATCGATTGAAAAACCCTTGGAGGTCGACCGGCGCCCCCAAGTTTCCGGAGAGTGGCGAGCAGTGGATTCACGTACTGCATAAACGCGGGTAAGGACACGCTTCTTCCTCCTCCGTTTAGTGGACGATCGTAAATCGGCAACGATTCGGCGGTGGCCATAACGACCTCCATTATCTGAGACAGCCTCCCATTTCACAACCTGCGTTCACGGTCAGGAGATTTCCAAAACGGAATCTCCCCGACTCCTTGGCGGAGCCGTCGCGCCGGGATGGTCGCTCCGGCGGCGTCGCGATAGAATTCAGCCAATTCCGAGAAGCCTAAAAAAATCGTTCGCAAAACCGAGGAGCAATGTCGTGGCGGATTTGGAGAATGTGGTCATTATCGGGAGCGGGCCGGCGGGCTGGTCGGCCGCCATCTACGCCTCGCGGGCGAACCTGCACCCACTGGTGTTCGAAGGCGCCATGACGCAGGAGAACCAGGAAAACGGCACGCTCCCGCTGGGACAGTTGAACCTGACTACCGAGGTGGAGAACTACGCGGGCTTTCCCGCCGGCGCCGTGCGGGGCTTCGTCCTCAGCGCCGTGGACGAAGACCAACATGGGATGCTCCCGCCCCTTCCCAAGGATGAGCACGGCCACGACGAGAACAAGTACGCCGTAATGGGCCCGGAGCTGATGATGCTCATGCGGCAGCAGGCAAAGAACTTCGGCACGCGCGTGATTACGGACGACGTGGTGGAGGTCGATTTCCAGACGCATCCGTTCCGCATCAAGAGTTCCGAGGGGAAGGAAATCCGCGCTCATACCTGCATCATCGCGACCGGCGCCCGAGCCAACTATCTGGGATTGGAGTCGGAGAGCCGCTTCAAGAACCGCGGCGTCTCGGCGTGCGCCGTTTGCGACGGGGCCTTGCCGCGTTTTCGCAACAAGCCGCTGGTGGTGGTGGGGGGCGGCGACTCGGCGGTCGAGGAGGCCACCTACCTCGCCAAGTTCGCCTCGAAGGTCCACGTCGTGCATCGCCGCGACGAGCTGCGGGCGTCGAAGATCATGCAGGAGCGGGCCTTCAGCAACAACAAGATCCAGATGGAGTGGAGCCACACCGTGGACGAGGTGCTCGGAGACGACGAGCGCGGCCTGACCGGCGTTCGCCTGGTCAGCACCAAGGACGGCAGCAAACGCGACCTGGAAGCCGGCGGCATGTTCCTGGCCATCGGCCACACCCCGAACACCGCCTTCCTCAAAGGGCAGCTCGACATGAACGCCCAAGGCTACATCAAATGGAAGGCGCCGTTCCGCACGTACACCAGCGTAGACGGCGTCTTCGCCGCCGGCGACGTGTCCGACGACTACTACCGCCAGGCCATCACCTCCGCCGGGACCGGCTGCATGGCCGCCCTCGACGCCGAACGCTACCTGGCGGACAAAGGAATCGAGTAGTCTCCAGACCCGGCGGTCGTCGCGTCGCCGACAAGGATGTTGGGAGTGATCTTGAATTTAAAGTTTTGCTTCAAATCGCCACCGGATCAGGTTCTGCGAGCGCTCATGGCGCCCTCAACGCCTGCAGCTCCGCCCGCAGCCGCTCGACCTCCTGCATCGACCGCCGCAATGCCTCCTCCAACTCTCGCCGGTTGGTGACATCCCAGAAGATCGCCTGAATCCCGATGGGATTTCCCTCTCCATCATACGCAGGCGTCTTCACCGTCTGCACGTAATGAATCGAGGCGCCGATGGTTTCATTCTCTTCAACCACCTCATATCGGCGGCCGGAGTCCATCACCTCGCAGTCGTCGCGGCGATACTTCTCCGCAAGCTCCGCGGGGCAGATGTCAAAGTCGGTCTTGCCCACCAGCGCGTCGCGGGGCAGCCCCAGCAGCTCGCACGCCCCGCGGTTGACGTAGGTAAAGCAGCCTGCCGTGTCTTTGCGGAGTATTCCTTGCGGAAGGCTCTCGACGAGCGCCTCATAGAACGCTTCCGACTCCCGCAGCGCCCGCTCCAGCCGCTTTCGCTCCGTCACATCCCAGCAGATTATTTGCAATCCATTCAACTCTCCGCGGGGTCCGTACGTGGGCGTCTTGATGACTTCAATTTCCCTCGGCTCGCCGCCTTCGAGGAACGTTTCCTCCGTCTCCAGCGTTTTC
>JAHWKS010000490.1 GCA_019347795.1 Planctomycetota bacterium
CAGCACGTTTGCCCCCGCCAGAGCGTGGACGCTGCTGGGCGGGATCGGCATCCACAGATCCTCACACACCTCCACGCCGACAATGACGCGGCCGGCCTGGAATACGAGGTCGATGCCGAAGGGGACGGTGTGATCTCCTAACACGATTTCACGCGGCTCGGCGCCGTGGGCGGAGCTGAACCAGCGGCTTTCATAAAATTCTTTGTAGTTGGGAATGAATTGTTTGGGGACGGCGCCCAAGAGCCGCCCGTCATGGATCGCGACCGCGCAGTTATAGAGACTGTTCTGCACTTCCAGCGGGGCGCCCACAACCACAAGCTGTTGCTTACCCCGCGTCGCCTCGGCGATTGTTCGCAGCGACTCAACGGCGCTGGTTAGCAGCTTCGATTGTCCGAAGAGATCGCCGCAGGTGTAGGCGGTTACGGCCAGTTCGGGAAACACGAGGACGTCGCTATCGGGCGCCGCCTGCAACATCTGAATGATCTCACGCGCATTCGCGGCGGGGTCGGCGATGCGGGTCTTGATGGTCGCCGCAGTCAGGCGAACGAAATCATGTGTGTTCATGACCGGAGATTCCCGCCGGACGGATGAAACGGGCGCTGATCGGCGTTACAAGGCGCACTACTTCCCCACCTTACCAGCGATTCAAGACGCCGGGAAGTTTCCGTGAACGCCCGCGCGGCGCCGTCCGATACAGGATAGCGACCGCCTGCCGTACAACAGGCAGCTCGCCTGGTTGCGCCAGCGCAGTCGAGCCGCCCGCACTACGAGGACGCCCTCATGCGCACGCCCGCCGAACGAGACGAATTCCCATCCCTCGCGGAAAGCTCCGACCCAGGCGAGGCGCAACTCCTCGCCATCGCCGAGTTTGTGCGGCAGGTCGGCTCGTTGGAGAAGGCGCAGCAGATCCTGGACGCGCTCAGCGAAGTCGAGCGCGCCGCCTGAGCTTACCCAGCCGCGATCGACTATTTCACCAGCTTGGAATAGGCGTCCAGCGCCTGCTTCGCCTGCTCGACGCCGCCCAATCGCTGCACGAGGTCTTTGGCGGCCATCATCTCGGAGAATCCGGCGCCGCTTGCCGCGTTCGCCGCGGCCGCCGGCCTGCCGCGCCGGCGGCGCAACTCGCCCTTCTTCTTCATTTGGTGCTTGATGGTGCTCACCGAGTTGCTCGAGAACTCCATGCCGTGCTGACGGGTCAAGTCCTCGGCGGCCTGCTTCGGCATCGCCTTGGGATTGGCGCTGAAATACTCTTTGATGGCCTGCGTCTTGGTCACTCCTCCGCTGCGTTTCCTGCGGGTGCGGGGAGCATCTCCGCGCTTGAGGCTCGACTTGATATTGCTCACATGCGTCGGGCTGATCTCAATACCTTCCGCGGCGAATCGCTCGGAAAGCGCCTTGGGCGAAGCGTCGGGATCGGCGCTCAGGGCGTCGGCTACCAACTGTGTCTTATTAACTCCCGGTTGACGTTTGCGACGTTTCTTTCTGGCCATGTTCCTATTGCTCGATGTTAGAGACTCGCCCCCAAAGGTGAAAGGGAGAAGTATAACTACTCCCGGGACCCTTGCCTACTAACACGAGTTAGGGGGAGGCAGCATTCAGACTACACTCCTACACGCGATCTCCATCAACCGGCTCTAACATGGCCAGCGGAACGTAATACTTCAAGTATTGCTTTCCATCCGAGAATTCTACTCCTCGTGCGTCTTCCACCAGCACCGTTGCCCGCTTCGTGACGCGGTTCACCCGCCCTTCATACGTTCGCCCTTCATAGAGGAACCGCACCCGGCTGCCCACGCGGACACCGAGTTTATGGGCCGCTTCGCGGGGCGTAATCAATTGATGCCGGTGATCCGTGTGGCCGAAGCAACGGCGGGCCATCGACTGGAACCGGCCCCCCGCACAGCGCGAGTCGTGCCAGATGAGTATCTCGATAAGGTGCACCATCTCATGTTCAATGATCCGTTGCATCGCCTGGAGGCGGTCGGAACAGGGTAGACCCGTGACCGTGATCTGCCGTTGATCCTCTCGAAAAGTCTGAAAGAGCAGTGCGGTCGATACCGTCAACTGAAATCGCCGGCCGAGAGCTCCCGGCGGCGAGTAGAGAGTCATCTTGCCGCCCGCGCTGGTCATTCGCGGCGACAGACGAAACTCTAGGGGGACCAGGCCGAGCGCGCGGCGGATGCCTCCCTCAAAGAACAGTTCATCGGACTTATCGAAGATCGTCCGCACGTCATCCGGATGAACCGCGTTAAAGTTCGGACCGTCGAGATACGGCGACTCGTGCAGGGCGCTCTCGTAGATGGCTCGGGCCCGCGATGCTCTTTCTTGCGGCGCCACATGGATCGTTTCCACAAGCTGCGCTAAGTCGCGGACGGCGTCGGTCATCGTTGGGTCTCCTGAAAAGTTGTCCTTCCTGTCGGCGTTGGGCATGAATGATGCACTATGGTGTGCGTTTCGAGAGTTCCGATTGAAACCTTGTGCGACGGAGGCTGGTGATGCGACGAATCATTTTAGCAACATGCCTGGCTCCGGCGGTGCTCTTTGTGTGCGGGTGCGGCGGCGATGAGCCGGAGGGCGCCTTGGGACAGGCGCAAGAGACGCGGCAGCAGATCGAGCAAACTTTGTCGGAGGCGGGAGACTCGCTGGAGAACATGGAGGAATCGCTCACCGAGGCCCAGGAGGAATTGCTCGAGGAGCGCGAGCGCAAGGTCGAGGTGGAAAAGAAACTGGCGGAAGCGGAGGAGGCCCGCCGGCAGCTTCAATCGCAACTGGAAGAGGAGCGCCGCGCCCGCCGGGAAGCCGAGGCGGCGCTGGCGGAGATTCGCAAAGCCGCGACAAACGAAACTCCCGCTCCCGCCGAACCCGCGGAGGTCGAGCAGCCTTAGGGTCGCTCGCGAAATAACTGTCGTTCGACCTTACCCCGCCCCACCCGGCCGCTACCGCGTCCGACCTCCCCACACAGGGGAGGTTAAGGACATTAGTTTCTCGAACGGTCCTTAGCTTCCGGTCCGTCTCCGGCCATCTGCCGCGGCCTCCGGCTTGGCAGCCGGCAAGGAAACTGGTAGCAACCATATCCTCTGCTTCCTTCCGGAGACGGGGATGTGCCGATGGACCGTCCTGCCAAACGTCGCGACAAGCTCCGCTCGCGGGTCCGCTCCGCGGGCGCCGACTCGATCCTGGTCACCAGCGAAGTCAACGTCACCTATCTGACCGGATTCACCGGCGACTCCAGCTACCTGCTGTTAACGCGGGACCGCCAAATCGTCCTCAGCGATGCGCGCTACGAGGAGGACCTGCAGGCGGAATGTCCCGGGCTGGATCTGGAAATCCGCCGCCCGCCCACGAAGATGCACGAGTGGGTCGAGCAGGTCGTGGGGAAGGCGAAACCCAGGAAGATGGCCGTCGAGGCCGACTCGCTCAGCGTCGCGCAGTTCGATGAATTCCAGAAGCGGCTGAAGGGGGTGGAGTTGGTCAAGACGTCCGGCCTGGTGGAGCAACTCCGCGAGATCAAGGACAAGGACGAGATCGCCGCGATCCGCCGGGCCGTGCGCTTGGCGGAGCGGGCTTTCGCGGTGATCCGCGCCGCCCTTCGGCCCGACCAGACGGAGCGGGAGATCGCTCACAATCTGGAGCATCAGATCCGACTGTTGGGTGGGCGGGGTTGCGCCTTTCCGCCGATCGTGGCGGTCGGTCCTAACGCCGCGCTTCCGCACGCGCAGCCCGGATATGCGCGGATTAAGGACAGTCCGCTGGTGCTGATTGATTGGGGGGCACAAGGACGACTCTACTGCAGCGACTTGACGAGGGTTTTGGCGACGGCTAAAATCTCGCCCAAACTTGAAGCCACTTATAGGGTTGTGTTCGACGCCCAGCGCGCCGGCATCGAGGCGATCCGCCCCGGCGCCACGATGGCGGCGGTCGATGCAGCGGCACGCAGCGTCATCGAGAAAGCCGGCTACGGCGGCCAATTCGGCCACAGCCTGGGGCATGGGATCGGGCTCCAGACGCACGAGTCCCCCCGGCTGGCGGAGTCCGAGCATCGCGAGCTGAAAACCGGAATGGTGGTGACTGTCGAACCTGGGATTTACCTCCCCGGCTGGGGCGGCGTGCGGATAGAAGATGACGTGCTGGTGACGAAAGACGGGTGCGAGGTGCTCAGCCACACGCCAAAGGAGCTGGCAGAGTGCGTCGTACAGATTTGACCAGCCGCGACGCGCTAGCGTCCGGTTCCGGTTCTCGGGAAATTCGATTCCGGAATCCTGAACCGGGGGCTAGCGCCCTGCGGCTGATAATGCCGATCGAATCGGCGAGGTCGCCGCGGAGAGCGCCATGAGCGAAAACGGGCCGGGCGGAAATTTCGACGTGGAGGAGATCGGCCGCCTGATGGCGCTGATGGAAGAACATGAGGTGAACTTCGTCGACGTTCGCGACGGCGACCTTCGCCTCCGGCTGCGGCGCGGCTTTCCTCCCGCGGTGGCGGCGCTGGCGCCGGCCCATGCCCCGGCCGCTCCCGCTGCGCCCCCGGCGCCCTCAGCATCCGCGCCGCCCGCTTCGACTCCGCCGGCGGAGGAAGGCTCGCATATCGTCGCCATCAAGAGCCCGATGGTCGGCACGTTCTACCTGAAGCCCAAGCCGGATTCGGAGCCATACGTGAAAGTGGGGGATCGCGTCGATCAGGACACCAAGGTCTGCATCATCGAGGCGATGAAGACGTTCAACGAGATCCCCGCCGGCGTGAGCGGGGTGGTGGTGGCCGTCCTCGCCAAGAACGAGGAGCCGGTGGATTTTGATCGGCCGTTGTTCAAGGTTGACACCAGCCGGTAGCCGCCTCGCTCATGTACAACCGCATTCTGATCGCGAACCGCGGGGAGATCGCCCTGCGGATCATCCGCGCCTGCCGGGAGCTGGGGATCGAGACGGTCGCCATCTACAGCCAGGCCGACCGCGACGCCGCCTACCTGGAGCTGGCCGACGAGGCCTACTGCGTCGGCCCCGCCAAAAGTTCGCAAAGCTATCTGAAGATCGCTCACGTGATCAGCGCGGCCGAAGTGGGCAATGTCGAGGCTATCCATCCCGGCTACGGCTTCCTCTCGGAGAACTCGCACTTCGCGAATGTCTGCCGCGATTGCCAGATCGACTTCATCGGCCCTTCCCCCGAAGCGATG
>JAHWKS010000491.1 GCA_019347795.1 Planctomycetota bacterium
GTACGTGCCGAACCCGCCCCACGTCCGCGCGCAGTCTCAGGGCGGCCGCGGGGCTGATTCCGCCGTCGGAAGCGCCGCGCGCGATAAGCCGGCGTTCGACTTCGTGATCCTCCGCGGGAGATTCGATGCGAAGGATGCAAGTCTCGCCCGAAAATCGAGCCAGGTACTCGGTCAAGTCGATTTGACCCTGCAGCAGATCGCGGTAGGAGACGACGTCGGCGACGGGCTGGCCCAACTCGCGGAGCGCGGTTTGAAACAGTATCGTCCGCCGGTTGTTGGGATCGCCGAGCACGATCCAGCGACGCCGCTCACTCACTGATCGAGATAAAGCGGCCCGAGAACTCATCACTCTCATCGACGGTCTTAGCGTCGCTCAGATCCACGGGAAACGGCAGTTGCTTGAGCTTCTTCTGCACGGGCTTGCTGATGTAATGGTGGTGCAAATCGAGCCGCTTGAGGTTCGTCTTCGATTCCAGTTGGAGCAGGGCGTTGGCGCCGACGTCGCTGAGGCTCCCCAGTGAGAGGTCGAGAATCTCGAGCTGATCCACGACGGGCGCTTTGACGATGACCGCCGCGATATCATCGGCGATCTCCGAATTCCGCAGGCCGAGGTATTTGAGTTTGGGGAACAATTTCCCCTTGAATAGCGGCTGCAGATCGTTCACACGGCAGTCCCCGCCGTAGTCGGGCGTGCCCAGCCACAGCTCCAGATATTCCAACTCGGGAAACTTGCCCCGGCAGATCTGCGAGACCACCTTGGCCGGCAGCCCGCCCGATTCGATCGCCAAGGCTCTCAGCCGGGGATGCTGCGGTTTGCTGATCGCCAAGCCGCTGGCCCCGCGAACGCGGAGCATTTCCAACTGAGGAAACGCCTCCAGCACATCCGAGATATCGGACTGATTGATCCAGGAAATCTCGGCTTCCTCCATCACGATATCGCCGAGGAAGAGGGCCTTGAGGTTGGGCAAGCGATCCTTGCGCTTCACGATTTCCTTGTACTCTTCGCCGCCGGTGGATCCTCCTTCAAGGTCGTAAGCGCCAAGGACCAGCCCCCTCGTGGCCGGGGCGGCGTCGCTGGCCAGAAAGGCCTTCAATCGCTCGCCGAAGTCGGGCTCGCCGCCCTCGTCCTCGTCGTCGTACGACATCCGCACCCGATAGACGCGTTTGCCTTTGGTCGGCTTGCCTTCGCGAAAGTCGGTCACCCGCTCGCCGATAAAGTTGGAGAGGTGGTCGAAGTCGCTGTCGCGCGTCGTGCTGAAGAGCATGGGGGGGAGTTCGCCGCCGGCGGCTTCCGCGGCTTTTGTCCCCTTCCCCGTCGCCGCCGCCTTCTGGGCGTCCGCTTTCGCCGGCTCCGCCGCGGCCGCCGTCTTTTCGAGGTAGCCTTTGCGAAGCTTTTCGGCCACCAGCTTGTCGTATTCCTTCTGCGCCTTCTCGAGCGAATCGAAGCTCTTCTTCGTTTTCTGCCCTTCCGAGCCGATGCGGCCGTACTGCGTCACCACATCGTTCCCCTGCAGGTCGATCTTCCAGAACTTGAACGATTTGCCATCGGCGTATTCGAATTCTCGAAAGCTCACGGGTCGTCTCCTGGGTCAGGTTTCCTTGACGGGTTGATACCGCTCGGCATCGTCGAACCCCGCCATCCACGCCGCGGCCTGATGGCAGGTTTTCATCGTCGGGGGAACGCGCAGCAGGTAGTGGCGGCCCGTGGATGGGCAATTCACCGAAAGGCACACGATGTCTTCGTCACTCTGCATCGGCACGCGGAGCAGCTCGCGGGGGCCGCCGGGATCGCGGTCGGCGTCGAGTTGCTTGGCGCCCGCTTTCTCGACAAAGCGGCCGAACCCCATCCGTTCGATCATCACTCGGCGCCGCTCCGCGTTGCGTTCTTTGAGAACCGTTTTGGCGCGCAGCCGCTCAGGATGAAACGCCGTGGTGTGATCGATCAGCACCCCGCGCCAGCGAATGCCGACACTCTGCAATTGCGGCGGCAAGCGCGTCAGCCCGCTCCCGGCGATTTCGATCCACGACGAGACGTTGAGCCGCGGCGGGAGCGTCGTGATTTGCGGACAATTGCCCACGTCGAGCGTCGCCAGGTCGGCCAGGTAACCGGGCAGTTCGCTGAGCGACGTGCAGCCGTTCACGTGCAAGCTGCCGCGCTCAATGCGAGCGCGGCGCGGGAAGCGAGTCAGCTTCGTGCAGCCGGAGGCATTCAGGAACCACACATCGAGCCCTTCGGGCAATTCCTCCAGGCTCGTGCAGTTGGCGACGTTGAGCGTCCCCACCTTCAAATTCGCGGGCAGCGCCTGAAGCCGGCGGCAGTCGGCCAGCTCCAGTGCGCACTCCACCGAGAGATTTTCCGGCAGAAAAACCAGCTTCGTCCGCGAGACGTCGAGTTCGTAACAGGTCAGCCCGTCGGGCAACCGGCGCAACTCGGACCTGCCCGCGAGACTCAGTTTGCCGTCCACGTGCAAACCGGGCGGGGCTTTTTCGGCCAGAATCAGGTCCGCCGCCTCAGATGGGTCGCACAACTTGGGGGGAGCCATGCGTCGCTCTCCTTTAGTCTCGCACCACGATGATCCGCTCGGGCGTATATTCGCGTTGACGCCAGACGCGATAGACGCCGCGCGGAATCTCAATCGGAGCATGCTCTTGATGGACCACCGTCGCGTGGGGCGCCTCGATTTCCAGAAACAGCTCGCCGGCCGATTGCCACAGCGCCACGTGCTCCTTTTCCTTGATCTGGTGGCTGTGCCCCGTGAGTTCCCCGTGAGCCAGCGTGCGATGCTTGAGGCGTTTGACCTCCTTCGGCAGCTTGGAGACTTTCTGAATCAGCACGTCGCCGTGACGGAACAACATCGCAAAGTCCCTCATGGGAAGGTGAGAAAA
The DNA here is from genome assembly GCA_019347795.1 of Planctomycetota bacterium. Taxonomy (GTDB): domain Bacteria; phylum Planctomycetota; class Planctomycetia; order Pirellulales; family Pirellulaceae; genus JAHWKS01. Next base: position 2,887 of record JAHWKS010000491.1, read on the forward strand.
GTATCGGGATTATACAGCCCCGGCAAACAAGAAGCACGGCGCGTGCCCCTTTGCTTGCAGACGCCGCCTGGGTTCGGTCACAATACGAGCCGCTGAGGTTCGCCAATGATCAACGCCCGAGAATTAATTGGGTCGCACGACGTGCTGCTGGTGACGCTCGACACCTTGCGGTACGACGTGGCCCGGGACGCCCTTGCCGCTGGGCAAACGCCCAACTTGCGGCGGGTTCTCCCCGCCGGAGCGTGGGAGCGGCGGCATTCGCCGGGGAGCTTCACGTATGCGGCCCATCAGGCTTTTTTCGCGGGATTTTTGCCGACGCCGGCGAGGCCGGGCAAGTATGTGCGGCTGTTTGCAGCGAAATTTCCCGGCAGCGAAACAACGGGGGAAGTGACGTTTGTGTTCGACGCTCCCGACGTCGTCAGCGGACTGGCCGGTTGCGGCTACCGCACGATTTGCATCGGCGGCGTGGGGTTCTTCAACCGTCTCAGCCCGCTGGGGAGCGTGTTGCCCGACCTGTTTCAGGAAAGCTACTGGAGCGAGGAGCTGGGGGTGACCAGCGTCACTTCTACCGAGCGGCAAGTGGAGTTGGCGTGCGACCGGCTGGCGAGCCTTTCCTCGTCGCAGCGCGTGTTCCTGTTTGTGAACATCTCGGCGCTGCACCAGCCCAACTGCATCTTTGCGCCGCCCGCGACGGAGGACTCGCCGGAGATGCAGGCGGCGGCACTGGCGTATGTGGATCGCCACTTGCCGCGGATCTTCCAGGCAATGGCTCGCCGCGCTCCGACCCTGTGTATTCTTACAAGCGATCATGGCACGGCGTACGGTGAAGACGGATACTGGGGCCATCGCTTGGCGCACGAAGTGGTGTGGACAGTCCCTTACGCCGAATTCGTGTTGCCCAAAGTCGCGCAGGAGGCGCCATGACCACCGCGATTGCTCACGATCTGGATCGCGTGCTGAAAGGATCGCCTTACGTGGCCTATTCGTACGCGTATCCGCATAAGACGGCGTATCGAGCACTCCCCGAGCCGCTCCCGCTGAAGGACGCCTGGCAAGAGGAGCGGCAGGATTCCTTGTTTCTCTATCTGCACGTGCCGTTCTGCGAGTACCGTTGCGGGTTTTGCAACCTGTTCACGCTTTCGCAGCCGGAAGAGTCGCTGCCCCGCCGTTACCTGGAAGCCCTTGCCCGCGAGGCGGCGGCGAATCGCGCCGCGCTGGAGCAGCCGCGATTCACTCGAATGGCGATCGGCGGCGGCACGCCCACTTTTCTCTCGATGGACGAGTTGGACGAGTTGTTTCGCCTGGCCGAAAACCTCCTCGGCGCCGCGCCGCGAGAGATTTCCGTAAGCTGTGAAGCTTCGCCCGCGACACTGACGGCAGAGAAGCTGGCCTTGCTGCGGGAGCGCGGAGTCGATCGCTTGAGCCTGGGGATTCAGAGCTTCAATCCGCGCGACGCCCATGCCATGGGACGCCCGCAAGCTTCCCGCGACGTGCAGCGAGCGCTCACGGTGCTGCGGGACGCGGACTTTGCCACGATCAACCTCGATCTTATTTACGGCGGCAGCACGCAAACGCGCGCCTCCTGGCTGGCGACGGTGGACGAAGCGATTGCGTTCGGCCCGCAGGAGGTTTATCTCTATCCGCTCTATGTCCGACCATTGACAGGCCTGGCCAGGTTCGCCTCGTGGGACGATCAGCGACTGGCGCTTTACCGGGCCGGGCGCGACCGCCTGCTGGAAAAGGGCTATCAGCAACGCTCCATGCGAATGTTCTCGCGCGGCTCGCCCGTCGAAGGGCCCGCATACTGCTGCCAGGACGATGGCATGATCGGCCTGGGCTGCGGCGCCCGCTCGTACACGCGCTCCCTGCATTATTCCCGGGAGTACGCCGTTCGCTCGGGAAGCGTCGCCGGCATTCTGGCAAGCTACATTGGCCGAAGCGATCGCGAGTTCGAGTACGTGGAGCACGGCTTTGAGCTGAACGCCGACGAGCGGCGCCGCCGCGTGTTGATTCTGTCGCTCCTACAGGCCAGCGGATTGGAGCGAGCCCACTACCGGCGCCGGTTTCGGCGCGATGTTTTGGACGACTTCCCCCAGCTTCTGAGACTGGCCGAGCGCGGCCTGGCGGAGATCGATTGCCGGCGGCTGCAACTGACCGCGTCGGGACTGGAGCGATCCGATGCAATCGGCCCCTGGCTCTACTCGGCCGCCGTGCGCCGGCGGACGGAGGAATTCCAGTGGCGCTGAATTTGAGGATCTTCTACCGCGGTCCGCTCTC
>JAHWKS010000492.1 GCA_019347795.1 Planctomycetota bacterium
CGCGATTGGCAGCTTCTCGTCGCTCTGCTGCCGGGCACGGAGCAAATGGCCGACGCGCCGCTCGGGGAGCCGCAACTCCAACTCCCACGGCCCGGCCGGATCGACCACGGTGAGCAACATCTGCCCGCGCTCGACGGGCCGGCGCCCAAGCCGGTCCTGCGCCCGCCAAGTGACGACCTGGCCCGCGAGCGGACTGCGGATCGTCAGCTCCGTTTCCTTCTGCCGCGTGAGCCCGATCTGCCTTTCCAAGGCCGCGGCCGACTCCTGCAACTCCAGCAGTCGGCCGGAAAGCCGTTCGCGCTCCTCGGGCGAAAGCCGGGGGTTGTCCAGCAGCGTTCGCTCGAGCGAAAGGATCTGCTCTCGCGTGGTCGTCCGCTGCCCGAGGAGCGAGGCGATCTCAACTTCAAGATCCGTGTTGCGGAGCCGGATCAACTCCTCTCCCGCGGCGACTTGCTGCTCGTGCTCTGCAAGCACCTTGATGACGACGCCCTCGACTCCCGCGAACACGCGCCGCTCGTGAACCGGCCGCAGCGCTCCCCGCGCCGCGAGCGTAAAATCCGCAGGCACAAGGAACAACGCCGCGACAACCGCTGCGACGCCGGCGGCCGCCACCAACGTCTTCGGCAGCGTTCTCGCCTCCAGCACCCACCTCACTTTGCCGAGCGTTTTCCACAACGGCAGAAGAAACAGCCGCGAGTGCTCTTGCGCCTTCGCCAGCGCCAGCGCCCCGTGCTGGGCGACGGTTTCAATGCGGCGATGAACCGGCTCTTCGATGCGGCGCTCTTTGAACTGCTCGACGACGAGCGCCCCCAGCGGCCGCTCGCGTCGTGAAGGCCGCCGGCCGTCCTGTTCGTCATCGCGCGGCGGCGCCAGCGGGAGGATCGCCAGCGAGGCGGCGTGCGCCAGGTCCAGATACTCGTGGAGCGGTTTTTCGAGTTGCGGCGGCAGTTGCGACTCGTCGCCGGTGTAGATGAGCGGCTCGCCCGCGGCGATGACATTCTGCGCAAGCCGTCCCAAGGCGCGGACTTCCGCAGCCCGGCGATCGAGGGTGTCCAGCCCGCTCACCGCCTCGACGCGGCATCGCCGGCCGTGACCGAGGGCCACGCTCACGCGGTCGCAGCCGATCAAGCGCCGTCCTTCATTGGCGATGACCGCCGCCGTCTGCCGCACGTCGAGACTGCCGTAAACCGCCCGGGTGAACTCTTCCAGTTGCTCCCACATCGCCTGCCGGTCGTGCAGGCGCCGCAGGCGGCGGCTCTTGAGGAAGTCGGCCGCCAGGTCGCACATCTGCACGAGGAACCGCAGATAGCCGCGATGCGTGGTCGGCCCGCCCCCGGCCCGCTGAAAGATCTCGACAACCGCCTCGATTTGCTGATCGACCCGCGCCACCCCGACCACGAGCAAGTGCGGCGTCGGGTTGCTCGCCTCGTCCGCCTCGCCTCCCGACTCCGGCGGCACGAGCGCGGGCTGCCCCTTGGCGACGAGCTTATCCAGCAAGAGACTGTGGCGAAGCTGCGACTCTTCGCTCTCCGCCAGTCCGGTGCGCGCGAGGTTCACCTGATACTGCAGACGCGGCCGGCGGTTCTCATCAAGGATCCAGATTGCCCCGCCGACGGCCGCGAGGGCGGAGACGACGCGGCTCAAGAAGCCCTCGCAGAAATCCTCCAGCGGAATGTCGGACTGGGAAAGCTGCGTAATCTCGTTGATGAGGTTGCGGATCTCCCGCCGCGTGTCCTCCACCAGCCCGGGATCGATCACGTCCGAGCCCTCGCGCGGCGCCGCATCGATGGGGTCGGGAGTCTTTTTCGGCCCATCTGGCAAACCCTTGGCAACCGTTTTGGCCGAAAAAGACTCCCGACCCCCTTCAGCCGCGTCCCGACCCGTTACGCCCGACTCGGCGCGCGGCGCGGGCGCATCGACGGCGGGCGAGTCTACACGCTGGGCGATCGTCATCAGGCGACGGTAACTTTCCGAGGCAGCGGTCCAGGTATCCAACTGTAGGATGCGGGCGCAAAACGACCGCAGCAGGCGGCATCCTTCTCATCGGCGGCCGGCGGGCGGCATAATCAGCAAAACCGGCAGACTCGCCCCCGCGTACCGCCGTGGAAGCCTGCCGCGCCGGCGCAATGGTACGCGTTCTTACAGCCGGATCAGGGATCGCTCTCCGGTCGAGCTGCTCGCGAAAGAAATCCTTCAGCTCGTCCGCGCGACCCCGAGCGGCCGTGCGCAGAAGCTTCAGATGCCGCGGCCCACTCAATCCGGCAGCTCCCCCACGGCCGGGCTACTGAGAATCTTGGCGTCCTTAACCAGATACGCCTTGGCGGGCGGCATTGGCGACCACGATTTCGCGATTCCCAGTCCGCCGGGACCTGCAAATAGGACGGGGACCTTCGACGCCGCCGCTTCGCGCCGGGCCTGCTGGATGCTCCAGTCGATGCTGAAGACATCGAGCTTCACATTCCGCGCCGCGGCCCAAGTCTCCGCTTGGCCGACGAACGTCCGGCCAGCCGGATGCCAAAGTGCAGCGAACACGACCAGATGATCGCGCTTGCCGCTGGGGCGCCACTCGATCGTCTCCCCAGCGAGCGTTGACGCCGTGAGCGGTGGGGCATCCATCCCGCGGCGCAGCTCGCCGGCGGGTTGCTGCAATCCCTGGCCGAGCACGATTTCCTGCGGCTCGGCGCCGTCCGGATCGACCAGGTGGATGGCGCCGTAGACGTTGTCGCCGCCCTGGGCGTAGAGGGTGGTTGCTCCCACGGACGCCACCCCGGGCAACTCGAACCGGCCGCTCTCGTCGGCGGTGGTTGCCGCGGAGGAACTGGATTGGATTTTTGCGGCCGGGACCGGCTTCCCGTCTTGATCGCGGACGACGCCAGTGATGGCGACCGCGCGGCAGACGTCGATCGTGACCGGCTCCGGGTCCGCTGCAACAGGGACGTCGATTGGCTTGGCGCGTCCTGGGAGCGGTGCAAATTCCTTCATTGCCTCAACGGTGATCGAATACCGCCCGGGGACCGCCGGAATCTGGAACCCTCCATCTTCCTGCGACACGGCGGATCGCTTGAATCCGGCGCTGCCGCTGAGCGTCACTTTCATTCCCGCGGCCGGCGCGGCGCCGTCGTCGGCGAGGATGCGGCCGCTCACCGTTCGAGGACTGGCGAGCGCGAACGCGAGCTTCGCGTCGGCCTTCGGCGCCTCGACCGTCTTGCGCTGCTCGGCGACGCCTTCGGCGCTCGCGGCGGCGATGATCTTGCCACCCACCTCAAGCTGCGGATAGAGCCACACGATTCTGTTCGCCGTGCCGGGAAATTTCACGGTGTCCTCGCGGACCGTCTTCCCCGCCGCGTTCCTCGCCTCAAGCGTCAGCCTGGCGCCGGGGACGCCCAGGTCGGTCTCGTCGAGCGTCACCTGCACCGTCAGCCGGGCCGGCTTTTTGCCGGCGGCGTATGCCGGATCGATCGGCGCGGCGAGCGCTTCCTCCACGGCGGCGGCGAGGTCGGCGCCGGGGACGTTCTCGGCGGCGAACCGGCCGTCGCGGCCGATAACGAACGAGCTGGGAATGCTCGTCACGCCGAACGACCGCGAGATCGGGTCGTTCCATCCTTCGCCGCTGAAGATGACGGGGAAGTCCAATCCCTTCTCCTTCAGCGTGTCCCGCAACTGCTCCTCGTCCTGATCGAGGCTGACGGTGATGAAGATCACCTCGTCGCGGTCCTTGTACTTCTCGTGCAGCTCCTTCATCTGCGGCATCACGGCCATGCACGGCCCGCACCACGTGGCCCAGAAATCGATCGCGACGACTTTGCCCCAAGTTTCGGAGAGCGTGAACGCCTGCTCCGCGTCAAGCGGCTTACCGGTGAAGTCGGGCGGGATCGAGCCGGCGAGCGAGCCGGACTCCGCCAGGCCGCTTCCGAGCGTGCTTTGCAGTTTGATCGCCACCTTGGCATCGCTCGCGACGCGGAGATCTTCGGCGCCTCGGTAATCCTGGCCGCCCAGGCCGCACCGCTGGCTGTCGGTGATCGAGTAATGATCGGCGGAGAACTGGTACCGTCCGGCCGGCAGGTGGCGGAAGGTGAAGCGGCCTTGTTCGTCGGCGCGCACTGCGTCGATGCGATCGTTCCGGCCCGTTTCCTCATTCGCGATGCTTGCGGTGACGATGCAATCCCCCAGCGGCTTTCCGCCCGGGTCGAGCGTCTGGCCGCTCACGATGAATCCCGCGGACTGAGTGATGTCGTGGACGAGGGTCTGTCCGGGGAGCAGCACGACCTCCTCCCCCTGCATGTACATCGACATTCCGCCGCCGGCGGGACTGTCGAACGCGCGGACGCGGCTGATGCGGTATCGCCCCGGCCCCAATCCCGCAAACCGGTAACGGCCGTCGGCATCGGCTGTGACCTGGCCGCCGACGCCGAAGGGGGAATCCCACGACTCGTTCCCGCCGGGCGGCAGCCATTGCGCGTGCAGGATCTCGCCGGGGGCTCCTTCGCCGGCAATCGTGATCGTACCCTCGATGTCGCCGTGCTTTGGATACGGCAGTTCGATTCGCTCGGCGTCGAGCCAATGCGCGATGTTCGGCAGATATGCAAAGCCGCCGGCCGGCCGCGTGAGCACGACGTCGGTCGCCTCAGGATTCTCGGGGCGGGGCAGCTCGAAGCCGCCGTCGGCGCCGGTCATCACGTGGACGCCGGTGAACTCTTTAAGTCCCTCGGCCGGATGCTTGAACTGCACGTAATGATCGACGCGCAGCCGATCTTCCTTGCTCACCAGGGCGACCGCCACGCCTTCCAGCGGCGTTCCGGTCTCGGCCGAGACGACGCGTCCGCGGAATGCGGCGACGCGCTCCAGCGTCACGTCATACGACTTCGGCTCGGTTGCATTTTGCGGCGCAGCCACCACGGCGTCGCGATAGCCGGGATAGCGGAACCGCCAGGAGATGTCGCCGTCGTAGATTTCGCTCATGCGAATCTTGAAGACGCCGGTCGTCTTGTCGTAGTTGCGTTCGGTTTCGTATGCCTCCGACTGCCAACTGATCTCCTCGCGTCCGCTCCAGCGATATCCCTTTTGAATTTGCAGATCGGCGACGGGCTCATCCCGTCCCGCCAGACGCACGCGGACCATGTGTTCGATCACGGGCGCAAGGATCACCTCCACCTC
>JAHWKS010000493.1 GCA_019347795.1 Planctomycetota bacterium
CTGCTCCCCGCCGCTCCCGGCACCGGGGTGATCGCCGGCGCCGCGGTGCGGGCGGTGTGCGAGGCGGCGGGCATCACCGACATCCTCACCAAAAGCTTCGGCTCCACCAATCCCGTGACGCTCGTGAAGGCTACGATCGACGCGCTCACGAACCTGCGGACCCAACAAGACGTCGAGCGATTACGCGGAGTCAGCCTCACATGAATTTGCACGAAGTCCATCGCGGAGTAACGAAGAACCGGCGCCGCAAGCGTCTGGGGCGCGGTCCCGGCTCGGGGACCGGCAAGACCTCCGGCCGCGGCGCCAAAGGCGCCAAGTCCCGCTCGGGCTACTCCCGCAAGTCGGTCTTCCAGGGCGGGGCGATGCCGCTGGTGCGGCGCATCCCCAAGCGCGGGTTCACCAATAAATTCGCCTTGACAGTGGCCGAGGTGAATGTGCAGGATTTGGAGAATCTCTTCGACGCCGGCGCCGAAGTGAACCCCGAAACCCTCAAGGAAAAAGGGAAGGTCAAAGGCCGCTACGACGTGCTCAAAGTGCTGGGAGGCGGCGAGTTGACAAAGAAGCTCAAGGTTTCCGCCCACCGCTTCAGCAAGTCGGCCGAGGAGAAGATCCAACAAGCCGGCGGCGAGGTGGTGGTCCTTCCCGGCCGCAAGCCCGTCGCCAAGAAGACGCAGGCGGAAGGGCAGGAGAAGTCGCAGCCCGAAGAGCAAGAGTAGCGGGTCCGCGAGCGAATAGCCTAGGGGATCAGCCGCGGAGCGCTAGTTCCCGGTTCCCCTAACAAGAGAACCCGACGCTAGCGCGTCGCGGCTGATGAAGACGAGCCCCCGGCGGGATGGATTCCGCTTCGCCCCTCACCTATCCAAGACGGATCGTTCGCTATGTGGGAAAAACTTCGAATCGTTTTCGCAGTTCCTGAGCTGCGGAAGAAGATTCTCTTCACGCTCGGGCTGCTGGCGGTGTACCGCGTCGGGTGGGCGATCCCGCTCCCCATGTTCAATCAGGACACGGTCAACCGCGGCACCGGCGGCTTCGGAAACCTGCTCAGCCAGGTCTCGATCTTCGCCGCCAGCGACTTGCAGCAGGCCACCATCTTCGGCCTGGGCATTATGCCGTACATCTCGGCCTCGATTATCTTCCAGCTCTTGGGCAGCGTCTGGAAGCCGATTGAAGACCTGCGCAAGGAAGGCGAGACGGGCCGGAAGAAGATCAACGAATACACCCGTTACGTGACGGTTCTCCTGTGCGTGCTGCAAAGCTACGCCTTCCTGCGGATGTCGATGATGGCCAAAGGCGCCGACTCCGTGGCGCCTCCCGGCGTGAACCCCGCCTACCTCAACGAAGCGGGAACGAATCTCTACTGGGGCTGGCAGATCACGGCCGTGATGATCATGACCTGCGGCACCATCTTCCTGATGTGGCTGGGGGAGCAGATCGATGAGTTCGGCATCGGCAACGGCATCAGCCTCTTGATCATGGCCGGCATTCTGGCCCGCATGCCCGCCGCGTTGTGGGAACTGATCCGCAACGCCGAGCCGCAACTGGTCGGCTTCGCCAAAGGCGTGATCGGGGTGGAGACGATCATCATCCTGGTCATCCTCTTCGTCGCGGTGATATTCGGGGTGGTGTTCATCACGCTTGGGCAGCGGCGCATCCCCACGCAAAGCGCGAAGCACGTCCGGGGGCGGCGCGTGTACGGCGGGGCCCGCCAGTATCTGCCGCTGCGGATCAATCAGGCGGGGGTGATGCCGATCATCTTCGCCAGCAGCTTGCTGATGCTTCCCCCGATGCTGTTCCAGGGCCTGGGCGCGGTGTCGGACAGCGCGGGCTGGCGGAACACGATGTTCTGGCTGGGAGGAGTGTTCAACGGCACGGGCTTCCTCTACAACCTGTGCTACGTGCTGCTGATCTACTTCTTCTGCTATTTCTGGACCGCCATCACCTTCAATCCCAAGGAGATGTCGGAGAACCTGAAAGACTATGGCACGTTCATTCCCGGCTACCGCCCCGGCAAGCGGACGGCCGACTATCTCGAGAAAGTCATGGTGCGGATCACCTACGTCGGCGCCGGCTTTTTGGCGCTGGTGGCGATTGTGCCCACGATCATCTCCAGCAACCTGGGGGTGAGCTTCACCGTGGCCAGTTTCTACGGCGGCACCGGCTTGTTGATCGCGGTGAGCGTCGCCTTTGACCTCGTGCAAAAGATCGACAGCCACCTGGTGATGCGAAACTACCGCGGTTTGCTGGAGTCCTGACGGATAGGGAGGCGGGGTGTTGGAGTGATGGCGTGATGGAAAGAAGGGGAACAAGTCACCCAATACTCCATCGCTCCATCACTCCAACTTCCCTGCCTCGCCGGCGCCGTTTGATGGCGGAGGGCGATTATGCTCGTGATCTTCATCTGCCCACCCTGATCCGGAAAGGGAACTCAGGCTGAGCGTCTGGCCAGGCGCCTGCACGTCCCGCACCTTTCGACGGGCGACATGCTCCGCGAGGCGGCCGAGCATGGGACAGAAACAGGGCAATTGGCTGCAACCTACATGGAGCAGGGACAGCTTGCCCCCGACGATTTGGTGATCGACATCATCGGCGAGCGGCTCCAGCAGCCCGACTGCCAGCGCGGCTGCCTCTTCGACGGCTTCCCCAGGACCATCAGCCAGGCGGAGTCGCTCGATGCGCGGCTCCACGAAGACGGCCGATCGCTCGACCTGGTGCTGCAGTTGAAGGTGGATGAGGAAGAGCTGGTCCGCCGCCTCCTCCTCCGCGCCGAAGAGAGCGACAAGCCCCGGTCGGACGACACGCCCGACGCCATCCCCAAGCGTCTCGAGGTGTACCGCTCGCAGACGGCGCCAGTGCTGGAGCATTACCGCGAGCAGGGACTCCTCTGCGAGATCGACGGCGAGGGCTCTCGCGAGGAGGTTTTCTCCCGGATTCGCGCCGCCGTGGAACAGCGCCGCAAGTAGATGATCACGCTCCGCTCTCCGCGCGAAATCAACCTGATGCGTCAGGCGGGTTTGCTGGTCTGGGAGGCGCATCAGCTCATCAAGCCGATGGTGCGGCCGGGGGCCGTGACCGGCGAGATCGACGCCGCCGTCGAACGTTTCTTTCAGGAGCACGGCGCCGAGCCGCTCTTCAAGGGCGTGCCCGGGCCGGTCCCATTCCCAACGGTCACCTGCATGTCGGTGAACGAGGAGGTCGTACACGGCATCCCCAGCCGGCGGATCTTGCGGGAGGGAGACATCGTCGGCATCGACACCGGCTGCAAAGTCAACGGCTGGTGCGGAGACTCCGGCTGGACCTACGCCGTCGGTCAGATCGCCCCGGAAGTGCAGCGGCTCTTGGACGTGACCCTGGAAACGCTCAACCTGGCGATCCGCCTGATGGGCGTCAAACGCCGCTGGAGCGAGATCGCCCGCGAGATGGAAGCCTACGTGCTCGATCAAGGCTTCTCCGTGGTCGAGACGATGGTGGGCCACGGCATCGGCCGGAGCTTGCACGAGGATCCGCAAGTGCCGAACTTCGTCAATGAAGCCTTCCTCCTCGACGGCGACTTCGATCTCCGCCCGGGGTTGGTGATCGCCGTCGAGCCGATGGTCAACCTGGGGCGCAAAGACGTGAAGGTCCACCGCGACAAGTGGACCCAAGTCACCGCCGACGGCAAACCCAGCGCCCACTTCGAACACACGCTCGCCCTCACCAAGGACGGCCCCCTGCGCCTCACCGCCGGCCCCGGCGAGGAGGGGCTGCCGTAAAGTTATGTCCGATAATCTCCCCGGATCCCGCTATCTCGCCCTCAAAGCGCTGATGATGCCGCGCGAGACCAACGCCTACGGCACGATTTTCGGCGGCGTGTTGCTCAGCTACATCGATCAGGCGGGGGCCGTCGGCGCCCACCATGCCGTGGCCTGCGCCGGATGGCCGCAGCAGCCGCTGGTGACGGTGGCGATGAACCGCGTCGAGTTCCACCAGCCGGTGTACGTGGGGGACTTGCTGAGCTTTTGGACGGAGCCGGGCCGCGTGGGAACCACGTCGATCACGATCCACGTCATCGTCGAGGCGGAGCGCGAGGGTAAGACGATCAAGGTGACCGAAGCCGACGTAACCTTCGTCGCTATCGAGATGGAAGGCGAATCGCGCCGTCCCGTCCCCGTCCGCGGCGAGTAGCGTGCGACTCCCGGCGCCATAGTCGGCTTTCGCTCCGCGAAAGACGACATTAGCGGCGCCTGTCTCTTTCACGCCGCCCAGTCGCGGGAGGGGCGGGAGCGGAGGCGGTTGGCTTGCTCGTCGTCGATGAACGCTTCCTTCACCGGGTCGATCGTCAATTTGCGCTGCAGGATCCACGCCAGGGCCGCGGCGTGACAGGCGATGTGCGACCGGCGCATCACCTCGGGGTTGGCCGCGGTCGCTTCGCGGGAGCGGATGCAGTCAAAGAAGTTGCGGGAGTGCGACGAGACATCCAGCCCGCGCACCCGCCGCGTCTGGTCGATCTCTTTGCTGAGCGACTCGGGCTTAGTGACGATCTCCCCTTCATCTCCCGTCTCGACCGAGCCCTCGTCGCCCACGAACCGCACGGGGCAGGTTCCCAGCCGCGTGATGTAGTGCGGCGAGCGGTCGCCGAACGGCTGCGGGAGGAAGTCGAGCACCAGTTTCACGCCGTTGGCGTAGCGGCAGACGATGTTGTTCTCGCCCGGCTCGTATTCGATCGGCATCGTGTCGTCCGCCTGGTTGGCCCACTGGCAGAGATCGACGGTGTGGGCGCCCCAGTCCAGCAGGCGGGCGCCGGAGTCGAAGTCCCATTGGCCGCGCCAGCCGCCGTCCACGTACTTCTGGTTGAACGGCCGCCAGGGCGCCGGGCCCAGCCAGAGATTCCAATCGACCACGTCCCGCGGCGGGATGGGCTGCGACGGCAGCCACGTGTTGTCGAGCACCGGCACGTACACCGAGGCGTGCAGCGTGTGCAGCTTGCCGAGCTTGCCGCTGTGGGCCAGCTCGACCGCCTTCTGAAAATTAGGAACGCTGCGGCGCTGCGTGCCGGCCTGGAACACGCGGCCTTCGCTCCGCATCGTGTCCGCCAGTTGCTGGCAGGCTTCGATGGTGATGCCGCACGGCTTCTCGCTGTAGACGTCTTTGCCCGCCTCGGCCGCGAGGATCGACG
>JAHWKS010000494.1 GCA_019347795.1 Planctomycetota bacterium
CTACAGCCGGCACCTGGACGGCCGGTCGCCCGGGGCCCCGCCGCACACGCTCTACGATTACTTCCCGCAGGACTATTTGCTGTTCGTTGATGAATCGCACGTCACCATACCGCAGGTGCGGGCGATGTGGCACGGCGACCGCAACCGCAAGGCGACGCTGGTCGAGCACGGCTTCCGCCTCCCCAGCGCCTTGGATAATCGCCCCCTGACGTTCGAGGAGTGGGAGCAGAAGTTCCCGCAGGCGATTTACGTCTCCGCCACCCCCAGCGACTACGAGTTCGAGAAGACCGGCGGCGAGGTGGTCGAGCAGCTCGTCCGCCCGACCGGCCTCTTGGACCCGGTGCTGGAGATCATTCCCGCTCGCGGCCAGGTGCCGCACCTCTTGGAGCAAGTCAAAGAGCGGGCCGCCGCCGGTGAACGGGTGCTGGTCACCACGCTCACGAAGCGGCTGGCTGAGGATCTTGCCGCGTGGATGGCGGAGAAGGGGGTCGCCTGCAAGTGGCTGCACAGCGAATTGGACGCCTTCGAGCGGGTCGAGCTACTTCGCGATCTGCGGGAAGGCCGCTTCGATTGCCTGGTAGGCGTGAACCTGCTGCGGGAAGGGCTGGACTTGCCGGAGGTGTCGATGGTCGCCATCCTCGACGCCGACAAGGAAGGTTTTCTTCGCAGCGAGACGTCGCTCATCCAAACCATCGGCCGCGCGGCCCGCAACGTGAATGCGAAGGTGATCCTCTACGCCGACCGGGTGACCGACTCGATGCGGGCGGCGATCGACGAAACCCGCCGCCGCCGCGCCCTGCAGGAGGAGTACAACGCGACGCACGGCATCACGCCCGAGTCGATCAAGAAAAACATCCGCCGCGGCATCGAGGCCGAAGCCGCCGCCCACAAGGCCGCCAACGCCGCAGTCGGTCGCGACAGCGACTCGATCTACATCACCGAAGAATACATCCAGGAGCTCGAGTCCGAAATGCTCGCCGCCGCCGAGAACCTCGAGTTCGAACGCGCCGGCGTCATCCGCGACCGCATCATCGAGCTAAAAAAACAAATCGGCAAAGAAGTCACCGAAACCGAACTCAAAGCCGCCACCCAGCAAAGGACGAACAAACGCAAAGCCAAAACCCGCCATGCCGGCAAGGTGCCGCGGCCGAAGAAGTAGGAGCCATCCTCGATGGGGAAGAAGACTCCGAAGGGCGGCAAAGGTCCTCTACCACGTGACCGTTGATTCGATCCCCGGAACGATCAAATCGAAAAAGGCGTTCCATTTGTATGAATTCGATCAATACCTGAAGGAGCTCTCGAAGAGGATTGGAAAATGATAGCTAAAGAAAAAGATTATGACGTCTACATTTCGCATTCTCCCCTGGACGCGGACGTGGCGAACACGATCGCCGTCGGGCTGCGCGAAGCCGGGTTGGAAGCGTATCACGGGGGGGCTCTCGAGCCGACCGCAGACTTGAGCGACGCGATCTGGCAGGCCATGGCGGAGTGTCGAGCAGTGATTGTCGTCGTCTCGCCCAAATCGCCGCCGCACGCGAGGGGCCTGGTGGAGATCGGCGCGGCGGCAGCCTGGAATAAACCGATCTTCGTGATCATCAACGGTCCCTCGTCCACCAAGTTGCCGACGCCTCTCGATGATTATCCGGCATTCCCGTTAAGTCGTCTTGCCGACGTCATCAAAGAGATTCTCGCCAGCTTTGAACCGCTGAGCAAGGACGAGCACCACACGCTGGACTCCATCTATGGCGACTTAAACGTTCCCGCCGACAGCCTCCTTCAGTCCCCCAAGGCATTGCGGGATCTAACCGTGCGATTTAATCGCCAGACGCGGAAGCACCTTTCGGGCGAGCGCCTTTTGTCCGAAGTCTTGCGATTGCGCAAGAAGGGCCAGCTCCCCCGCTTGCGAAGCCCCAAGCCCGTTCTGGAATGAGCAACTGCCGCGGCATCGAGGCGGAAGCCGCCGCCCACAAGGCCGCCAACGCCGCAGTCGGCCGCGACAGCGACTCGATCTACATCACCGAAGGATAAATCCAGGAGCTGGAGTCCGAAATGCTCCGCCGCCGAGAACCTCGAGTACAACCATGACGAGAATCGTCTGAACTTCTTTGACCACTCGCCGTTGCCGTTGGCCATGAGCCGGCGTGTGGCTTGTTGGCGAGTCGTTTTCCGGTAGACTGGTTTGCTCTGACCTTTGGCATGATGGCTCCCGGGGGGCGACGGGTATCGCGATACCCCGCTTCGCCGATTCAGCTGTCGCGTTCGCACCGCGATACCGAATTGTCCGTTGTTCTACTTGGCGTGGCAGGTATCGCAATGGGTATCGTCGCCGTGCACCGCGTCGCGTAGGGAGTGCATACGCTATTTTGCCTGGTAAGTTACCAGAGTTTTTGTAGCTTTGAGGGCGTAGCTCAGTCGGTAGAGCAACGGACTTTTAATCCGTAGGTCCCGGGTTCGAGCCCCGGCGCCCTCATCTTTTTGTTCGTGCCCCGTGGTGGGCGCCTGCGAGTGCGGTCATCGGCGGGATTTCGTAAGACCGCCCGCGCATCAGGGATTCGCGCGGGGGAGCGATCGCATCATCCAGACGAACGGAAACCGCTGAGAAGTTATTGAACGCTGAGAAGTATTGAACGCCGCTTCCTGCTCGGGGGACGCTCGGTTGAATCCCGCCGACTTGTAGCACCGCACCGCGGCCCGGTTCTTCGGAAACACTCGCACCAGGTCTGCCCGTCTCCGCGTTCACTAGCAACCGAGGCCAGACGTTCAATCAGCAACTGTCCAAACCCTCTCCCGCGGCACAGCGGCAATACCACGAGCCTTCCCAGCTCCGCCGATCGTTCCGCATCATCAAGCCAGACCTCGCAATAGGCGATGAGTTCCTTCTCTGCCACGAGAACATAAGGCTGGTTGCTGGATCGGAATGCCACTCGTCGAAAATCGAGGTATTGCTGGGGGCCAGCCCCCCGATCCAATCGCTCCCGCGGTCTGGGAGTGTTAGAATGGCTGTGGTGTAAGTGTCTCCTTGTTTCTCTGTGTGGTGAATCCATGGGCGCGGGATCCTCCCGCTCGGGCGCGTTGTTGGCCGTGGTAGGGGGCGAGCGCGAGACGTTGGCCGAGTTTCTGGAAACCCTACGGCAAGGCGCGGGGGTGGATGCCGCAACGTTTCTCTCTGACGAGCAGCGTCGTCAGGCGTCCCCCGAGTTGCTGGCCGCGATGGCGTGCGCGGAGATCGAGCATCGCGCCCGGGAGGCCGCGTCGTCCAATGACCCCGAGGCGACGGTTGCTTTCGGCGGCGCCGCGCGATCGGTGTCGCAATGGCTGACGGTGTTTCCCAAGCTGGCCAAGAAGCCCGAGTGCGTGGTGGAGGTGGTCGCGGCCGACTTCCTCGCGCGGCGGCAGTCGGGCGCCGCGGCCGATCCGCGGGATTACATCGAGCAGTTCCCGGAGCTGGCCGAGTCGATCTCGACGCGCCTCTCGCAACTCGATCCGCAGGCGACGCTGCCGGCGCAGCAGCCGGCGCCAGATGCGGAAGCCGCCCCGGACACGCTATCGGTCGCCCGCAGCGTCGATCTTTCCACCAAGCCGCCGGAAGGCTCCAGCTTCGGACGCCGCGTCCGCACGGCGCAACTGGCGCCGCATGCGGAGTTCGGCGATTACATCCTGGAGCAGGAGATCGCCCGCGGCGGGATGGGCGTGGTTTACAAGGCGGTGCAGCGACGGCTGAACCGCACGGTGGCGGTGAAGATGATCCTCTCGGGAAACCTCGCCTCGGAGCAGGAGGTGCGGCGGTTCTACACCGAGGCGGAAGCGGCCGCCCACCTCGATCACCCGGGCATCGTCCCCATCTATGAAGTGAACGAGGTCGAGGGGCAGCACTTCTTCTCGATGGGCTACGTGGACGGCGAAAGCCTCCAGCAGCGTCTCAAGAGCGGACCGCTCCCGCCGCGGGAGGCGGCCGAGATCGTCTGCCACGTGGCCGAGGCGATCGCGTACGCCCACACCCAGGGCGTGGTGCATCGCGATCTCAAGCCGTCGAACATCCTGCTCACCCGCGAAGGCCGGCCCCGCGTGACCGACTTCGGCCTCGCGAAAACGGTCGAAGGAGACAGCGGCCTCACGGCCAGCGGCCAGATCCTCGGCACGCCGGGCTACATGCCGCCGGAGCAGGCGATGGGGGACATTCACCAGATTGGGCCGCACTCGGATGTGTACTCGCTGGGGGCCGTGCTGTATTGCCTGTTGACGGGCCGCCCGCCGTTTCAGGCGGCCACGGCAGTCGAGACATTGCACCAGGTAATCGAGCGCGAGCCGGCCCGGCCGCGGCTCTTGAACCCAGCCGTCGATCTTGACTTGGAGACGATCTGCCTCAAGTGCCTGGAGAAGCAAACGAGCCACCGCATCGAGTCGGCGGGCGAGCTGGCGGCCGAGTTGAATCGCTATCTGCAAGGCGAGCCGATCCGCTCGCGGCGCGTCGGCTACGTGGCGCGGGCCCGGCGCTGGCTTCGGCGAAACCGCACCACCGCGGCGCTCGTGGGGTTGGCGCCGGTGGTGATCGTCGCGGTGGCGGCGGCGGTTGTGTTCGCCCGCTGGGCGTCCGAGTCGCGGGAGTTGTCGCAAGCGCGGAGCGCCTTCGAGGCCGGACTCGATCAGGTCGAGCTGACGCGGACCTACCTCGATGAGATGAAGACGCTCATCGCCCGCATTGAAGAGCGCGACCCCGCGGAAGCCGCGAAATTTCAAGGCCGCCTCAAGGACGCCTGGACGGCGGAAACCGAAGGGGCCATTCGCCGGCCGTACCTGACCGACGAGCACGTCGAGCAGATCGAAACCGCGCTGGCGCTGTTGGAGCAGGAAGGCTCGGACCACGCCTCGCGGTTGCGGGCGTTGCTCGATCAGCGGCGGACGGCGTGGCAGGAAGCCTTCCAGCTCCAGGCGCCGTTTTCGAATTTATCGGCGGTGTTCGCGCCCGACAAAGCGGCCCTCCAAGGCGGCAAGTTGTATCCGGCGCCGCAACAGCAAGCGGCGTCCAGCAATGGCTCTCAGAAGCAAGTCGCGCCGACGCCGGTTGTTCCCACGCAAGTCGCGGCCGGGCCGCGGGTGCTGCTGCGGGCCGAATTCGACGCGGGGTGGGAGCAGGGGC
>JAHWKS010000495.1 GCA_019347795.1 Planctomycetota bacterium
CCGAACCGACGCGGACGATCGTCGCGCCTTCTTCGATGGCGATGTCGAAGTCGCCGCTCATCCCCATCGAGAGTCCCCGGAGCGAGATCTCCGGAGGACATTGCGGCGTCAGGCGGTCGCGCAGCTCGCGGAGTTTCGCGAAGTCGCGGCGGGCCTGTTCGCGGCCGCCGTGGAGCGAGGCCATCGTCATCAGCCCCTGAATTCGTACAGGCCCGAGGCGCGCGATCTCGGGCAGGAGTGGTTCGATCGCCTCCGGCGCCAGGCCGTGCTTGGCCTCCTCGCCGGAGACATTCACCTCCAGGAACGCTTCGACGGTTTGTCCGAGCGCTGCGGCCTCTTTGTCGATCTCGACCAGCAGCCGCAGGCTATCGGCGGAGTGGATCACCGGCGCGACCGCGAGGGTCCGTCGCACCTTATTCCGCTGCAGATGTCCGATCAGATGCCAGCGAACGTCGCGACCGGAGAGCGACTCCGCCTTCCGCCAAAGCTCCTGCGGCCGGCTCTCCCCCAGATCGCGCAGCCCCGCGGCCATCAGCGCTTCGGCCTCGTCCACGCCGACGTATTTCGTGACGCCCACGAGCCGCACCTCATCGGCAGCGCGGCCGGAGCGCGAGCACGCTTCGCCAATTTGCGCGCGGACCTTAGCGAGATTCTCGGCAACGCGATGAAGATCGGACATCGTTTGCCGTTATAACGCCCAAGCGGCCAAAAGGAAAACGCCGCCGCCGGCCGTGGTGTCTTCCGTTTCTTTGCAATCCTGCGTGCGCGGCGAGACTTGAACGTCGTTTTTGAGTTTAATGGAGAAGGGGCGCCGCACTGGCCGGCGTCCGTTGACGACATCAACCTTTCGGAATCTCCATGAACGTTCTTTCGCGACGGGATGCTCTCCGTTATTCCGTCACCGGCGCCGCGGCGGCGGGCGCCGCTTGGCTTTTGCCGAAGGGGGCATTTGCCGAAGAGCTGGTGAATACCCCGCCGCAGACGGAAGGGCCGTTCTATCCCAACCGGCTGCCGCTGGATACCGACAATGACCTGCTGATCATCAACGACGCCATCACGCCCGCGGTGGGCGATGTGACGCACCTCTCGGGCCGCATCCTCGACGCCCGCGGCGCGCCGGTCCGCAACGCCCTGGTGGAAATCTGGCAGGTGGACAACAACGGCGCCTACCTGCACCAGGGGAGCGCCAACCACGACCAGCGCGACAAGAATTTCCAGGGCTTCGGCCGCTTTCTCACTGGGGCCGGCGGCGAGTATTACTTCCGCACGATCAAACCGGTCCCCTATCCCCGCCGAACGCCGCACATTCACTTCGCCGTGAAGACGCCCGGCCGCGATACGTTCACCACGCAATGCTACGTGAAGGGAGAGCCGCGAAACGCGCGGGACGGAATCTACAACTCGATCCGCGATCCGCAGGCGAAGGCGGCGATCACTGTCGATTTCGCCCCAATCGCCGAGTCGAAGATCGGCGAGCTGGCGGCGAATTTCGACATCGTCCTCGGCTTCACGCCGCAAGGATGACGCCTACTGTTTCTCCGCCTTCGTGCCGGTGAGCTTCACTGAGTCCCAGTCGCTGGTGTCGTCGAAGGACCCCACGCCGATGCGGCCCCAGCGGAACGTGTCGTCCTTGGCGGTCATCACGGGGTTCAGCATGTCGTCGAAGTAGATTTCGATCGTCCCGTCGGAGACGCGGCGGACGATCTTCACGTTGTGCCACTCGTCGTCCCAGTCGGTGCCGGAGGTGCTGGTAATGGAAATCTTTTTCCGCGGCGCCTCGTTGACGATGAAGATCTGGTTGGCGTGATCGTCCGCCTGCTTGCCCAGGTGGACGTAGTAGAAATGCGCCGGGTCCTGGTAGCCGAAGAAGAGGCACACGTCGCGGTGGCCGTAGTCGGGGTGCGTGCTGCGTACCTTCGCCTCCAAAACGAAGTCGCTCACGACCACGTTCTCCAGCAGCGAGATGTTGTAGGGGCTGCGATGCGGCGGCTCGTAATCGCTGCGTTTCTTGTGCTGGCTATACACGGCGCCCTCGGCCGTCTTCTTGACGGTCCACGCCGCGGGATCCGTCGGCGCCCACTGCTCGGCGCCCTCCTCGAAGTCGGTCTGGTATTGAACCTCCTCGGCCCAGCCGGCACGAGGTAAAATGAACAACGATAGAAGAATCACGGCCGACGACAGCAAGCGGGTAACGTGCATGAGGATTCATCCTTTGCGGGTTGCGAGTTTGCGGAGGTCGTCGCCATTATTTCCAGCCGGGACGCCGCAAGCAAGCATACGACGATGCCGCAATGGGTCCGCGTAGCCGCGACGAGCGATTGTCCTCCCGGCCAGTGCTGCGAGGTCGTGGCGGGCGATCGCATCATCGCGCTGTGCAACGTCGAGGGGACATTCTACGCGCTGGAGGGATTCTGCCCTCATGCCGGCGGCTCGCTGGGGAAGGGATCGCTCCAGGGATGCGTGCTCACGTGTCCGCGGCATGGATTGCAGCTCGACGTGCGCACGGGCGGGTACGAGATCAGCCGTCCCGAGATCCATCCGACGTTCCCGGTCAAGGTGGAGGGGGATGAAGTCTACCTGGACGTGGCGCCGGCGGCGGAGTGATGGAGTGGTGGAGTGGTGGAGTGGTGGGTGGTGCTTCTTGGCTTCCTGGGGACGACGCATCCTCGATTCACTCCCAACGCTCCATTGCTCCACCACTCCAATACTCCAATCCTCAAACACTCCCGTGGGTCATCGCCAGTCCGCCGGGCCTGCGATACGATGAGTCGCGGGAACTTCGCTTTCGACCGACCCGCGGAGCCTCGTGATTCGCGTCCGCCCATTCCGGAACACCGACCCGCCGCTCTTGGCAGACTTGTGGCGAAGCCAGTCGCCGCAGCGGCGCCTGGTCCAGCCGATGTCGGCCCGGTTGCTGGAGTCGCACGTTTTCTCCAAGCCCTACTTCGACCGGCTGGGGCTGCTCGTGGCCGAAGGCGATGAGGGACGGGTGATCGGCTTCGCCCACGCGGGGTTCGGCCCCAGCGAAGACCTCTCGACGCTCTCGACCGAGATGGGCGTGGTGTGCCTGCTGCTGGTCGCGCCGGATCAGTCGTTCGGCGACATTGCCGGTCCGCTGCTGGACGCCGCGGAAGATTATCTCAGCAGCCAGGGGTCGAAAGTGATCTACGCGGGGGGCGTCTATCCGCTCAATCCCTTCTACCTCGGCCTCTACGGCGGAAGCGAACTCCCCGGCGTGCTGGAATCCGATGAGCGATCGCTCTCGTTCTATCGCGGCCGGGGATATCAGCCGGCGGATCGGGTGGTGGTGATGCAGCGGGAGTTGGCGGGCTTTCGTCCGCTCGTGGATCGCACGCAGATGCAAATCCGCCGCAGCTACCAGATCGAGGCGACGCTCGATCCGCCTTCGTCGTCGTGGTGGGAGGCATGCACGCTGGGACACGCCGAGCGGACGCGGTTCCATCTCCTGCCGCGCGCGGGGGACGCGCCGGCGGCGTCGGCGACGTTCTGGCATATCGAGCCGCTGGCGAGCAGTTGGGGCGTCCATGCCGTTGGCGTATTGGATTTGGAAGTGGCCGCCGAGCATCGCCGCCGCGGATTGGCGACGTTCCTGATGGGCGAGTCGCTCCGCCAGCTCCAGTCGCACGGCGCCACCCTCGTCGAGGCGCAGACGATGGAGCGCAACGCTCCCGCCGTCGGCCTTTACCAGAAGCTCGGCTTTGAACAAGTGGACGCCGGCGTCGTACTCCGCAAATCAGCCCCAGGGCGCTAGCCCACCGTTCCGAATCCAGGAACCGAGTTGCAAGGTTTCAGAACCGGACGCTCGCGGCTGATTTGTCCAACGGTTAACGTGCGGGCGTCGCAGCAGCCAGGGCGTCGCTCACGGCTCGTACGCTTGCAGCTCGCGATAGGGATTGCGGCTCTTGGGCATCCACAGGCAGAGGCCCACCCCGCCGAAGTAGAGCACCGTCAACGGGCAGGCCATCAGCATCATGCTGATCGGGTCGGCGGGCGTGAGCACCATCGCGATGACGAAGATCGCCAGAATGGCAATCCGCCATTTCGAAACGTACATCTCGACGGTCACCAGGCCGATCCGCTGCACGAACAGCATCACCAGCGGCAACTGAAAGCTGATCCCGAAGCCCACCGGCAGAAAGAGAACGAAGCTGAGCCACTCGCTGATCCGCGGGTCAGGATCGATATCCATCGCCCGGTTGAACGAGAACAGAAAGTTCAGCACCGGCTCAAACACGAGGAAGAACGCCAGCGCCGCCCCCGCGAAGAAGAGCCCCAGGCTGAAGGGCAGATACAGGTACACGTAGTGTTTCTCGTGCGGATACAGTCCCGCGGCCACAAAGTCCCAGAGCTTCCAGAAGACCCACGGCGACGAGATGACGATGCCCGCAATGAACGCCGCCTTGAGCCAGATCATGAAGGCTTCCTGCGCTCCCAAAGCCACGACGTTCACGTCGATCGGCCGCCAGAAGGGAAGGTCCACCAGCGCCACACGCGGCTTCTTGACGTACTCGGGAAACACGGCCGTCAGCAGCAGGCGGTTCCAGCGGCGGGAGTCGTCGCCGTCGAGCTGGCCGGCGTTGCTTTGCTCGCGAAGGTCTGTGAGCGCAATCTGCATGTAATCATCGATGCCGCGGACTTGCCGCAGTTCCGGCGCCTGGTGCATCGCGGGCCGGCGGGCGAGATCGTTCAGGATGAGCGCCATCGCCTTGGCTTCGGCCGCGCCGATGTCGTCGGCCTCGGCGACTGCCTCGACTTGCCGCTGCTGCTCGGCCGAGAGCATCTGCCACAGGCGTCCGGCGGCGGTACTGTCGCCGCTGCGTCCGGCGTCGGCCCATTCGGCGGCGAAGTCGGCCAGCGAGCGACGATCCAAATCCGCCGCCGTCACCAGGTTCGGCGTGTACGCGAGGCGCCCTGCCTCGTCCGGATTGGCCTCGCGGAGCGTCTCCAGGAGGCTTTCAGGATTGACCTTCATCTTGGCCGGCGCCATCCCCTCCTCTTCGATGATGGTGAGCATCTCGTAGGGAACTTGATCGGCGAACTCGGCCTTGAGCGATATGACGGCGTTTTCGAGGTAGTAAGCGTTGAGCGCCTTCTCCAGGGGCGATTGGATCCAC
>JAHWKS010000496.1 GCA_019347795.1 Planctomycetota bacterium
GGCCCGCTTCGAAAAGCAAGGGAAGATGGACAGCCTCCACAATCAAATCGTGGAGCGGAAGGCGATCGGTCTCATTCGCGACAACGCGAAAATTAAAGAGAAGACGTACGAGCCGGAGCGGCCGAACATCTCCGCGGCCGACATCGCGATCGGCGGCCGGAGCGAGGAAGACACCGCGATTCCCGAGGCGAAGTACGCCGACCGAACCGAAGAAGAGTTGAAGCCCGCCCAGGAGCGCGGGTAACGTAGTGCGGGCGGCTCGCCTGCACATTCTTTCCTGCTGCCGCGTCGCCGCTCGGCCCGGAGGAATCCGGCGCTTCTTCGCGGTCCATCAACACGTTTTGCACCCACTCGCGGAGGGGGTGTTCCTCGTTAAGCTCTTTCCCGCCTGCCACTTACGTACTTATTCGATTCCGATAAATCAACGGGCGGAAAGTCGCTACATTGAACGAGCCACTCACTGAGGCGCGACAACCACCCAGTTGAGGATTCTTATTCGCGCCGCAGTACGTCCGGGCGGTCGCCTGCGGGACAGGACGCCCTGGGGAGTAGGACGCCCCGCCAGCAGGCGACCGCCTTTTTCTTTTCTTGCTGGGATTGCCGGCACGTCCGGCAAAATCGGCGCCGGCGCATCAGGGGCGTTGTCTTTTCTCAACCGCCCATGATGAAAAAACGCCGCATGTTGCCCAAACGCGTTCTACGCTTCCCGTGGAAATCAGCCGGCGCACCCCTGCGTCCGGTTCTCTGGGAAGGGAGTTGCGATGGAGCGACTGCGCACGCACGCGCGCCTTGCGGCGACGCTCGCCGTAGCGGCGAGCGTGGCTTGCGGGTGCGCGCAGTTCCGCGTGCCGCAGATCGACCCGACCGGGCAGCGGATCTTTCTGCCGGCGCCCGCCTCGACGACGCTGGTGTCGCCGTTTGCCGGGACGGCGCCGGTCGCCACCACGGCGGATGCTTCGCTGTTTCCTCGCCCGGCGTGGGTCGCGCCGCCTCCGCCGCCGCCGTGCGCGACGCCCTTCGCGCCTCAACCGGCAATCGTTCCGGCGACGCCGGTCTGTCCGCCGACGCCGGTTTGCCCACCAACGCTTGTTTGCCCACCGCCGGCGGTGCTGCCGCAAGTGCAAGTTCCGGCGGCCCCCGCCCCGGCGGCGGTTGTCCCGGTGACTCCCGTGGCGATTGTCGGCCAAGAGGAGCTTGTCCTCTCGCCGGTCCGCATCATCGCGCCGGTGGGCAGTCAGGTCGTGCTCCTGGCGGGACTACGGGCGCCGACCGGCCAGTTTTCGCCGGGACAGCCGATCGAATGGACCCTTTCGCAGGAGAGCGTCGGCCACTTTGTCGAAGTCGGCGACGATTGTGAGCACCTCCTCTGCCACTGGCGGCGGCGGGCGCCGCGCAAGTTGAGCAACAATTACGCCGTCGGCCGCACCGCGAGAACGGACCAGGTGATTACCCGCGGCAACGCCAATCCCGGGGACGACATCTGGCTGCAGCGCGGGCAGGCGTGGCTTAGTCTCTCCTCGCCGACGGAGGGAGTCAGCCTTGTGACGGCCCTGGCGCCCGAGGCGGAAGGTTGGGATCGCCGCCAACAGACGGCCGAGATTTATTGGGTGAACGCGCAGTGGACGCTCCCGGCGCCGGCTCACGTGCGCGCGGGGCAGGCGCATTCGCTCACCACGGTCATCACTCGGCCGAACACACTGGAGCCGGTGAGCGGCTGGATTGTGCGGTACGAGATCACCGGCGGGGCGCCGGCGGCGTTCACGCAGCAGGGAGACCAGGCGATCGACGTGATCACCGACGCCACCGGCGCCGCAACGGCGCCGCTCTTCCCGCAGGCCGGGACAGCCGGCGCGACTGAGGTGCGGATTCAGATCATTCGCCCCGCGACAGCGCCGCACGAGCCGAATCGCCTGCTCGTGGGCGAAGGAGCAACCACCGTGTCGTGGAGCGCCCCCGCCCTGGCGGTGAACATGGCCGGTCCGGCGACGGCCGCGGTCGATACGACGCTGTCCTATCGCATGGACGTCGCCAATCCCGGCGACACCGCCGCGGGCGACGTGACCGTCACGTTCGCGGCGCCGCCGGGAATCGCCATCTTGAACAGCAATCCGCCCGGATCGGTGTTCGGCAACCGCATCGAATGGCCGCTGGGGCAACTGGCGCCGGGAACCGTGCAGTCGCTGGTGGTGAATTGCCGGGCGCAGCAGCCGGGGGACTTCAATTGCTGTGCCGTTGCCCGCTCCGCCGCCGATAACCTCCAAGCCGAGAACTGCGTGCTGACCCGCGTCGTGCAGGAGACGATGCGGCTTGAAATGACCGGTCCCGATCGGGCCGCGGTCGGCGAGCAGGTTCAATATCGAGTCGTCGTGCGAAACGAAGGGGGCGCTCCGCTGACGGGCGTGATCCTGCGCGACGTCTTCGACGACGGCTTCCAGCACGCGCAGTCCGCAAGTCCCATCGAGAAGGAGATCCCTGGCGATATTGCTCCCGGCCAACAAGCCGAAATAGCCGTCACCTTCCGGGTGGCGAAGGCGGGCACGCTCTGCCACACGATGACCGCCACCACCGCCGCCGGACAAACGGCGCAAGCCCGGGCGTGTCTGGTGGCCACCGAACCGCCGCCCCCGCAGTTGAACCCGGCGGTGACGGCGCGGGCCTCGGGACCGGCGGAATTGCAGGTCGGCCAAATGGGCGAGTATTTCGTGGAAGCGGTGAACTCGGGCCAGGCGCCGCTGACAGGAGTCCGCGTCGCCGTGAGCACGAGCGCGAGTCTGCAGGCGGCGGCCGCGAGCGATGCGGAGATTCGCCAGCAGGTCGGGGGTCAACTGGTCTGGACCGTCGATCGACTCGCGTCGGGTGAGACGCGCCGCTTCCAGGTCAACTGCCGGGCTTTGCAGGTCGATCCGCAAGCGGCCGTCCGCGCCGTCGTCACGACGCGCGAGCAAGTGCAAGACGCCGCCGACGCGGTGACGCGAGTCGTGCCCGCTCCGCAGCCGGCGCCTTCACGCAAGCCGGGCCCGGCATCGCAGCCCGAACCGCAGGCCGCGGGCGAGGGAATCGAAATGACGGTTGACGATTTGAACGATCCCGCCTCCGCCGGCGACGCAGTCACGTATGTGTTGATCGTCAAGAACACGTCGAGCGTCGCGGATCAAAATGTGGCCATCACCGTCACGCTTCCCGAGAATACTCGCCTGGTGCGCCTGAGCGGCCCCACCGCCACCCGCCGCGTGTCTCCTGACGGCCGGACGCTCGACCTCGCGCCGGTGCTGGAGATCCGGGCCGGCGAGGCCCTTCCGCCGTATCGCATCGAAGTCGCACCGCAGCAGTCCGGCCGTCTTCTGTTCCGCGCCGAGGCGACCAGCCAGCGCCATCCGCAGAGCATTACCGTCGACGAAGAGACGACCGTTCTGGCCCCCTGAGACATCGACAGGGATGGTGAAAAGAGGCGAACCGGACGCTCGCGTGTTGCGGCTGATTTTTCTCGCAAAGGCGCGTTGATTCGAGGCGGGCAGACGCTACAATCGGTGGAGTTGCGGCGTTGGGGTTGTTGTCGCCGGCCTGGCGAACCGACGCCCAAAGAGGTTTTTCACGAATTGGATCGCGAATGGCAGAAGGTACGATCAAGCGTCTCACCGACAAGGGTTACGGATTCATCGAGACCAGCAGCGGTCAGGACATCTTTTTCCACTTGTCGAACCTGGACGACGTCCAGTTTGACGACCTGTACGAGGGCCAGAAGGTTTCGTACACCGAAGGCCGCGGCCCCAAAGGCCCGCGCGCCGAGAACGTCAAGCCGGTCTAGCCGCGAAGCTCCCGCACGAGCGCGATCGACCCAGAAGCCGACGGAACTGCCGCCGGCTTTTTTCGTGCGAGCGGCTCTGCGTCCCGGCTCTGCGTCCCGAGGGGCGGGCTCCCGCGCAACTCGTCCCGCGTTACTGCAACAGCGCCAGGGCGACGTTCATGTAAATCACGATGCCGAGGATGTCGACAATCCCGGCCACAAACGGATTGCTCATCATGGCGGGGTCGAGGCCGAGCCGTTTGAAGAACAGCGGCAAGAGCGCGCCGGAGAGGGCGCCGGCGATCACCACCAACAGCAGCGTCACCGGCAGGATCAGCGCCGGCTTGAGCGACTTCGCCTCATCCGCCAAAAACCAGGCGGACATGATCCCGCACAGTGCGAGGAAGCCGCCCAGGATCAGGCCGATCAGCAATTCGCGCCCCAGGACGCGGACCCAGTCGCTCACTTTAATCTCGCCGCTGGTGAGGCCCGTGATGATGAGCGTCGCCGACTGATTGCCCGAGTTGCCGCCGCTGGAGATCACCAGCGGAATGAAGATCACCAGCCAGGGAAACGTGGCCAGCCGGCCTTCGTATTGATCGAGCGCGAACGCGGTGAGCAGGGCGCCGAAGAAGAGGATGATCAGCCACATGCCCCGCTTCCAACTGAGGGTGAGGATGGGCGTGTGCATGTAGCTCATCTCCAGCGGCTCCATGCCGCCCAGCCGCTGCACGTCTTCGGCCGCCTCTTCGTGGAAGACGTCGATCACGTCGTCGTGCGTGATGATGCCCAGCATCCGCCGCTCGTCGTCCAGGACGGGAATCGCCAGCAGGTCGTACCTGGCCACCTTCTGGGCCACCTCCTCCTGATCGTCGCGGGCGTTGCAGGCGACCAACTCGGTCTCCATCAGGTCGCTCAGCCGCCGCCCGGGCTTGTTGATGTTCGTCACCAGTTGCCGGGCGGACACCAGCCCGCGGAGGTGATCCCCTTCATCGACGATGTAGAGGTAGTAAATCGTCTCCAGATCGCCGGCCTGGCGGGACAGCTCGTCCAGCGCTTCCCGCACCGTCAGCGTTTCGGCGAGCTTGGCCACGTCGGTGGTCATGATCGAGCCGGCGGTTCCCTCCGGGTACGCCTGCAGACGGAGGATGTCTCGCCGCTCGACCGCCGGCACGCGGGAGAGAATGTCCTCGACGATCTCTTCCGGCACGTCGTTGAGCACGTCCACGCGATCGTCGGACGCCAGCTCTGCGATCAGCGCCGCCACCCCTTCCCGGCTTTGGGTCGAGATGATCTCGACCTGCATCGGGTGCTCCAGGTACGTGA
>JAHWKS010000497.1 GCA_019347795.1 Planctomycetota bacterium
GAAGCGAGCCGCTCAACTCCCGCAATCGCCGATGGCCGAATGTATCTGCGCACCTTCTCGCACCTGATTTCCGTCGGCGGCAAGCAGCAGGCGGAGTAGACGATGGTCGCTCCTCACGATGTCCGACGTTGACTTGCTTCGCCAGGAAATCGCCGCCACGGCGCACACCATCGTCGTGAAGGTGGGGACGCGCGTGCTGACGCGCGACGACGGCTCGCTGAATGAAGAGCGGATCGCCCGGCTGGCCGAGGAATTAAACGCCGTGATGGATTCCGGCCGCCGAGCCGTGCTGGTGAGCTCCGGCGCCGTGGGGGCGGGGTTGGGACGGCTTGGTCTGAGCAAGAGACCGACCGACCTGGCGCAGCTTCAGGCGGTGGCGGCGGTGGGACAGTCGCGGCTCATCGAAACGTATGAGTCGGCGTTTCGCCGCCACAAGCGGCACGTGGCGCAGGTGCTGCTCACCGCGGGAGATCTGGATCGCCGCACCAGTTATCTCAACGTCCGCAACACGCTGCACGCGCTGCTGGAGTTCGGCGCGTCGCCGATTATCAATGAGAATGATACGGTGGCGGTCGAGGAGCTGATGGGCAGCTTTGGCGACAACGACCGCCTCGCGGCGATGGTCACGAATCTTCTGCGGGCGCCGCTGTTGGTGATCCTCTCGGATGTGGGGGGGCTCTACAACGGCGACCCGAGCGATCCCGCCTCGCAGTTGATCCCCACCGTGCCTCGCCTCGACGAAACCGTTTACGACTACGTCCGCGACAAGGCGACCGGCCTCAGCAAAGGCGGCATGGCCAGCAAACTCGAAGCGGCGCGGCTCTGCACCTCCGCCGGCGAGAACGTGATCATCGCCAGCGGCCGCGATGAGGGGGTGCTGCCCGGCATCCTCGCCGGCCGCCTGGTCGGAACCCTTTTCCTGGCTCATGGGAAGTCCGTCCCGACGTGGAAGCGCTGGATCGGCTTCACGGTTCAGCCGCGCGGAAAGATCCACGTCGATGACGGTGCGCGAAAAGCGATCGAAGAAGAGGGCCGCAGCTTGTTGGCGATCGGCGTGGCGGAAGTGGTGGGACGATTCCAAAAAGGGGACGCCGTTTCGCTGATCGATCCCGCAGGCCGCGAGTTCGCCCGCGGGCTGACCAACTACAATTCGGAAGACCTGGACCGGATCAAGCGTCTCAAGAGCGAGCAAATCGCCGCCGTCCTCGGCCGCGCCCCCTATAAGGCGGTGATCCACCGCGACAACATGACCGTCGTCCGCGGCCGCGGATAGGCGCTGCATGCCTGCCGCAAACTGGTTCAGCCCCGGAGTGGCTGTTGTTTACGCCAACAGCGCCGACACGGGGCGGGCGCCTTCGACGCCGATCAGGCGTTGATCGAGGCCTTGGAATTTCACCGTGAACCGTTCCGGATCGATGCCCAGGCAGTGGAGAATGGTGGCGTTGAAGTCGTTGATGTGGACCGGGTCCTGCACCGCGTTGTAGCTGAAGTCGTCCGTCTCGCCGTACGTGGTCCCCCCCTTGATCCCGCCGCCGGCCAGCCACATGCAGAAGTTGCGCGGGTGATGGTCCCGGCCGTAGTTGTCTTTGGTAAGCTTCCCCTGCGAGTAGACGGTCCGGCCGAACTCGCCGCCCCAGACGACCAGGGTGCTCTCCAAGAGGCCGCGCTGCTTGAGGTCCGTCAACAGGGCCGCGGTCGGCTGGTCGGTGTCCTGGCATTGGAGCCGCAGGTCGGTCGGCAGGTTGCCGTGCTGGTCCCAGCCGCGATGAAGAATCTGCACGGTCCGCACGCCCCGCTCCACGAGTCGTCGGGCAAGGAGAGCGCTGGCGGCGAACGTCCCCGGCTTCGTCACATCCGGGCCGTACAAATCGAGCGTCTCCTGCGACTCGCCGGAGATGTCGGCCAGCTCGGGAACGCTTGTCTGCATGCGGAACGCCATCTCGTATTGCGCGATGCGGGTCTGCGTCTCAGGGTCGTGCAGCTTCTCAAACGTGCGGCGGTTCAGCTCCGCGAGCGTGTCGAGCATCGCCCGGCGGCTCTTTCCGCTCACGCCCGGCGGGTTCTGCACGTAGAGCACGGGGTCGCCCATGTGCCGCAGCACGACGCCGTTGAACTTGCTGGGAAGAAAGCCGCTGGTCCACATCCGCGTGAAGAGGGCCTGCGCCGCCGCGCCGGACTTCCAGTTCGGCGTCAGCACCACGAACGCGGGCAAGTCGTTGCTCTCGCTCCCCAGGCCGTAGGAAAGCCACGAGCCGAGGCTCGGCTTCCCGGGCGCCTCGTTGCCGGTCATCACGAACGTGCAGGCGGGGTCGTGGTTGATGGCGTTCGTGTGGACCGACTTCACCAGGGCGATGTCATCCACGCACCTGGCGGTGTGGGGCAAGAGCTCGCTGACCCACATGCCGCTTTGGCCGTGCTGGGCGAACTTGAACATCGAGGGGGCGACCGGCAGCCGGGCCTGGCCGCTGGTCATGGTGGTGATCCGCTGCCCCATGCGGACGCTTTCGGGAAGATCCTTGTCGAAATGCTCCGCCAACTGCGGCTTGTGGTCCCACAGGTCCATCTGCGCGGGGCCGCCGTTCATGTGCAGATAGATGACGGCCTTCGCCTTGGGCGGAAAGTGCGGCAGTCCGGGAAGCGGCGGATGCATCCGCTCCGGCGCCGCAGCCGCTTCGCCGGCGAGGAGAGAGCGTCCGCCCATCATCGCCATCGCCAGCCCGCCCATCCGCAGGCCGCTGGCGCCGAAGAACTGGCGACGAGTGAGATTGAGTTGGTGTTCGTCGAGGGGATACATTTCGTTTCTCGCTGAGATGAATTCGTCGGAGAGGCGCCTAGTTCCTGCAAATCGTTTCGTCCAGGTTCAGCACCAGGTTGGCGATCAGCGTCCAGGCGGCTGTCTCCGGGGCGGGGGCGACGGCTCTCGGCTTCGACTCGCCGACGTGGATCGCTTGCTCCGCGGCGCTGGGGTCCGCGGAGTAGATTTCTCGCTGCCGCTCAAGCGCAGCTCTCAGAAGCTCGATCTCTTTTGCGTCCGGGCGCCGGGAAACGACGATCCGGTAGAGCCGCGTGATGCGGTCCTCATCGGCGCTGCTCGCCTCGGCCAACACCCGCTCCGCGAGCGCCCGCGCCGCTTCGAAGTGCTGCACGTCGTTCATCAACTGCAGCGCCTGGAGCGGCGTGTTGCTTCGCTCGCGAACCGTGCAAACCTGCTCGCGGTTTGGGCCGTCGAAGTTCGACATGAACGGCGGCGGGGCCGTGCGCTTGAGGAATACGTAAATGCTGCGGCGATACAAGTCGGCGCCGTGATCCTGCAGGTAAAACCGCGTGTTGCTGTTCTGGTAACCGACCGGCTCCCAAATGTTCGGCGGCTGGTACGGATTGACCCCCCGGCCTCCCATCTCGTGGTTCATCAGGCCGCTCACGAAGAGCGCGTTGTCGCGAACCTGCTCGGCGTCGAGGCGGAACCGCGGACCGCGGGCGTAAAGGCGATTCTCGGGATCGGCGGACTGCGCCTCCGGTGTGATCGCCGCGCCGCGGCGGAAGGCGTCCGACATCACGAGCTGCTTCACGAGTCGCTTCACGTCCCAGCCCGAATCGCGGAAATCCGCCGCCAGCCAATCGAGCAACTCGGGATGGCTCGGCGGCTCGCCCTGGGCGCCGAAGTCGTAGCTCGTCTTCACCAGCCCTACGCCGAACAACTGCTGCCAGAAGTGGTTGACGGTCACGCGGGCCGGGAGCGGGTTCTCGGGCGCCACCAGCCAGTTGGCCAGATCCAGCCGCGTTAGCCGCGCCTCGGGCGATGACTTTTCGATCTGCGGGAATACGGCGGGGACGGCCGGCTCGACCTTCTCGCCCGGCTTATCGTACTGTCCGCGAATCATGAGGAACGATTCGCGTGGCTTATCCGCATCGCGATAGATGAACGTCCCCGGCGGGGTCTCCTCGGCGACAATTCGCGCGCGGCGCGCCGCCTCCCAGGCGGCGCGGGCGGAAGCCAGCTCGTCGCCGGCCAGCCGCGCCACGACCGCCAGATAGAACCGCCGAAGTTGGTCCAGCTCGTCCTTCGTGAGCGGCTTCTTCGGATCGTTTCGAAACAGCCCGTGCAGCTCCGCCGGCGTCTCGGGCGGAACATTCTTTCCCACGGCCTTCCGCCAGGCGGCGAAGGACTCCCGCGGATCGACGGCGGGGTCCGCCTCGCCGATGAGCGTCGCTTGATCCCAATAGGCAACGCCCCCCTGTTGCCCGAGCGTGATGGCCGAGATCGACTGCCCCGGCTTCAGCTCCAGATCGGCGGCCGGCACAGCGATCTTCATCCACTCGCCGGACGCGATCGGCGACTCGTCCTTGCCTTCCCGCACCAGGCCGGCCTCCGTCTTCTTCCAGGAAGCGGCCCCGGCGCCCGCGATGCTTATTCGCACGGAGTTCGGCGTTTCCCTCGGATCGAGTCGCAGCCAAAACTCCAACGTCGCCTCGTGCGGCACGACCACCGGCCGCAGCTTGAACTCGATCGTGTCGTTGTAGTCCGTCGCCGAAGCCTGACGGATCACGCGGCGACCGGAGGGGGCGCCGAAGTCGGGATCGGTCACCCACACGACA
Organism: Planctomycetota bacterium; assembly: GCA_019347795.1. Taxonomy (GTDB): domain Bacteria; phylum Planctomycetota; class Planctomycetia; order Pirellulales; family Pirellulaceae; genus JAHWKS01. The sequence continues at coordinate 4,597 of JAHWKS010000497.1, forward strand.
TCGTTGCGTGTCGAGCTGCGGGACGTCGAACCGGGTGGCAAGGCGTCGTCCAACAGAAGCTCGCGAATCGACTTGCGCGGCGGATTCTCCCTCTCCGCCGGATCGCGGTAGCGGGCGTGCGACGCGGCGGTCTCCAGCCACGCCCGCGCCTCCCGCTCCACCTTGCCGGCCGCCTCGGCGGTCGCCTTTTGCTCGGGCGTGGGCAGCCGCAAGAACGGCGGCGTGGTGTTGACGTTTCCGTCCATCGCCGGATCGGCGGCGTTGTTGAAGAAGGCGTAAAGCGAGTAGAACTCCTTCTGCGAGATCGGATCGTACTTGTGATCGTGGCAGACCGCGCACCCGGCGGTCAGGCCGAGCCACGCCTGCGCGACCGTGGAGGTCCGCTCGACGGCATAGCGATAGGTGAACTCCTCGGCGATCGAGCCGCCTTCGCTGGTGGTCACGTTGCAGCGATTGAAGCCGGTGGCGACGAGCTGCTCCGTCGTCGGATTGGGCAGCAAGTCCCCCGCCAC
>JAHWKS010000498.1 GCA_019347795.1 Planctomycetota bacterium
CACCAGGCGGGCGGCGACGCGGGCGGGAGTGTCTTCACCGAGAGGATGCAGCGTTTCCCGAATATTCCGCAGACGCGAAAGCTGCTCGGGGTCGAGCGTCCGGCGATCGAGCTGGGCGAGAAACGGCGCCGCGGCGGGGCCGGCGGCGCGAAGCTGGCGCTCGGCAGCCTGGCGGCGAAGGAAGCTGCGTTCGCCGAGTTGGGCGACCAGCGCCTTCCAGCGCGCCGTGTCCGGGGCGGGCGTCGAGGCGGCCAACGCGAACAGTCGCGCTTCGATCTCGGCGGTCTGGCCCCGCAGATTCCAATCGGCCCGCAGCGTCTCCAAGAGCGGCGTCAGGCAATCCCGCGCCACATCCGGCTCGGCCAAAACGAGGCGCCAGAAATCAGGCGCGGAAAACTCACGCTGCTCCGACCCGGCGCCGATAGTCAACACTACATCCCGCCCGGGCGCCTGCACCAGGTGCAGTTCGAGCAGCGACGCGGCCTCCAGCGGAGCGCGATGCAGCTCGACCCGCCCCTCGCCGCCGGCCTCGATCGAAAGCCGCTGCTGGGGCGAGACGAATTCGTACCGAAGCGCCGTCTTCGCGCCCTCGCCCTGGACGCACAACGATTCGCTCGTGCCGCCGTTGGCATCGACGCATGCGGCACTGCGCTGGCTCTTGGGCGCAGCATCGAGCACCGCCAATCGCCCGTCGGCAATGCCGAAGGCGACCCAGCCGGTCTGCCAGGCCAGACCTCCCATCGTGGGAGCATCCTGACCGAAGACGGACGATGCGCGGGCGTGCATCGACGCCAGCGCCAGCCCAACAATAAGCGCGCTCGAGAAACGCATGGCGCAGTTCTCCCTTCCCTGGGGTGACGTTTTACGTTGAAGTCGTTTCAACGGCCGGCCGATTACCGAGCGCCACTTCGGAACGGCCCAATTCCTCCTATCGACCGTCGCTTGTGCGTCAGGCCACGTTTTCTTTCCAGATGGCGTCCTGCGGGTAGCCGTCTCATGGCGCGGCCCTGTTAACGCCGGCAAGTTCGTTGAACCTGGCAGCTTCGGCAAACCGATAACTACCGCGCGTGGCAAAGATTGTCGTCTTTCGCTCGCTGGGAACGCCCCCAGCGCGGAGCGAAAGGCGACGATTGCACCGCCGCAGCGTCTTGTCTTTCGACAGAGGCGTCTTAGAATGAAGTTTGCTGGCGAGCGTCTCGGGCGCCTATCCCACCTTGAGCGATGAAGAACCGACCCAACCGCTGCCTCTGTATTTGCCCGGTTTGACCCGCGTCGCGGTCAAGCCGGACCTCTCCGCATCCGCGGTCGAGCACCCTCGGCCCTTCTCGCAGTCACCGGATTTGTTGCGGCGTCGCTCCAGACCAGGGACGCCGCCGCCTGATCGCACTTCCTCCCAAAGCTTCGAGGCCCCGCCATGTCCACCGACCTAGAGCGCAAAGAACAACTGCCGGAGCTGACCGACCGCATCGTCGAGACGTACACCCAAGTCGGCACGATCAATCACCTGGGGCATTGCCCGCTTCCGCGTTATGACGCGGTGGAGTCGATCATCGACGACCTTCGCGAGATTATCTTTCCCGGCTACCGCCGCCGCGAGGGGCTGCACATGGGAAACGTCGCCTACTACGTCGGCGATTTAATCGACGGACTGCACGACAAGCTGACGACGCAGATCGCCCGCGCTCTGATGCACGAGGACCGCGTCCAGCAGCGGCGCGAGCCGTGCCCTGAGGAGATTGATTACGAAGCGCGGGGGCAGGCGCTGGCGATTGAATTCCTCGAGCAGATCCCCTCGTTGCGGAAGACGCTGGCCACCGACGTGCAGGCGGCGTTCGTCGGCGACCCCGCGGTCAAAAGCGCCGACGAGGTCGTGTTCTGCTATCCCGGGCTGACGGCGGTGACGGTCTATCGCCTCGCTCACGAGCTGCACCTGTTGGGCGCGCCGTTCATCCCAAGGATGATGACCGAATGGGCGCATCGCGAGACGGGGATTGACATTCACCCCGGCGCCACGATCGGCCATCACTTCTTCATCGATCACGGCACGGGGGTGGTGATCGGCGAGACGTGCGAGATCGGCGATCACGTGAAGCTGTACCAGGGAGTGACGCTCGGCGCCCTCAGCTTCCCCACCGACGAGCAGGGAAACCTGATCCGCGGCCAGAAGCGGCATCCCACGCTGGAAGACCGCGTCGTAGTTTACGCCAGCGCCACGATCCTCGGCGGCGCCACGGTCGTCGGCCACGACTCGGTGATCGGCTCCAGCGTGTGGCTGATGCACAGCGTCGAGCCGCACACGACCGTCACCATGGAGAAGCCGAAGCTCCGCATCCGGGCCGAGGCCTCCGAAAAAATCACCGGCGAAGTGAACTACCAGATTTAGCCGGGGGAACTCGATCCTTGGCTGTACGGCGCCGGGTCTTGGATACCGTTTTCGGCGAAGCCGCGGAGGCGGAGTTGGCAGGCGTCGCACTGTCCGCAGGCGGCGCCGTCCTCGGACGGGTCGTAGCAACTGAAGGTCAGGCCGTAATCGACGCCGACCTCGAGCCCCTTGGCGATGATCTGGCCCTTGGTCCAATGGATGAGCGGCGTGTGAATCTTCACCGGCAGCCGTCCTTCCACTGCGCCCTTGGTGGCGAGGTTCGCCATCTTCTCGAACGCGGCGATGTACTCGGGACGGCAGTCGGGATAGCCGCTGTAATCGACCGCGTTCACGCCGATGAAGATATCGCCGCACTCGAGCGTCTCCGCCCACGCCAGGGCGAAGGAGAGAAAGATCGTGTTGCGGGCGGGGACGTAGGTGATCGGGATCCCCTCGGCCATCTCCTCGGCGCCGCGACCCTTCGGCACCGCCCCTTCTCCGGTCAGAGCCGACCCGCCGAAGACGCGAAGGTCGATGTCCACCACCACATGCCGCGCGACCCCCGCTCGCTCCGCCACCCGCCGCGCCGCTGCCAACTCGGCTTCATGCCGCTGCCCGTAACGAAACGACATCGCATGGCAGGCGAAGCCCTCCTCTTGAGCAATCGCGAGCATGGTGGTCGAGTCCAAACCGCCGCTAAGGAGCACCACGGCGGGTCGGGAATTGATAGAGGCGGACATACGTCAGGCACGCTTGCGCGATCGATGTCGCGTTGCTCGCCTGGGAAGGTTGATGTTTCGGAGGACACGCTGAAGCGTGAACTCCAACTACCGCTTCTTTGGAAACATTGGGCCGCCGTATTGGGCCCCGGGGCCGAGTTCTTCTTCGATGCGGAGGAGCTGGTTGTACTTGGCCATGCGGTCGCTGCGGGAGGCGGAGCCGGTCTTGATCTGACCGGTGTTGAGGGCGACCGCCAGGTCGGCGATGGTGGCGTCCTCCGTCTCGCCGCTGCGGTGGCTGGTGACTGTGGTGTAGCCGTGGCGGACCGCGAGCTGGATGGCGTCGATCGTCTCGGTGATCGTGCCGATCTGGTTCACTTTGATCAGGATGCTGTTGGCCACGCCGCGGTCGATGCCGTCCTGCAGCCGCGCGGTGTTCGTGACGAACAGGTCGTCGCCCACTAGTTGCACCCTGTCGGCCAAGCGGTCGGTGAGCAGCTTCCAGCCGTCCCAGTCGTCTTCGCTGCAGCCGTCCTCGATCGAGCAGATCGGATAGTTCTCCGCCCAGTCGGCCAGCAGATCGACCATTCCCGCGGAGTCGAGCTGCTTTCCGCCGATCGTGTAAACGCCGTTGTCGGCCGCGTAGAACTCGGTGGCGGCCACGTCCAGGGCGATCTGCACCTGCTCGCGCGGCTTGTAGCCCGCCTTCTCGATCGCCTGCATGATCAGGTCCAGCGCGTCGCGGTCGCTCGCCAGGTTGGGCGCGAAGCCGCCTTCATCGCCCACCGCCGTGTTGTGGTTCTTGTCCTTGAGCACCTTCTTGAGGTGATGGAAGATCTCCACGCCGCAGCGGAGGGCGTCGCGGAAGCGATCAAACCCCAGCGGCATGACCATGAACTCCTGCACGTCGAGCGAGTTGTCGGCGTGCTGACCGCCGTTGATGATGTTCATCATTGGCGCCGGCAGCACGCGGGCTGAGGCGCCGCCCAGGTAGCGGTAGAGCGGCTGGTTCGTGAACACCGCCCCCGCCTTGGCCACGGCCATCGAGACGCCGAGAATCGCGTTGGCGCCCAGCTTCTTCTTGTTCGGCGTGCCGTCCAGCCCGATCATCGCGTGATCGATCGCCAGTTGGTCCAGCGCGTCCTGCCCCTCCAGCGCGCGGGCGATCTTCGTGTTGACGTTATCCACCGCCTTGGAGACCCCCTTGCCCAGGAAGAGCTTCTTATCGTCGTCGCGCAGCTCCCAAGCCTCGTGAATGCCGGTGCTGGCGCCGCTGGGGACCGCCGCCCTGCCTTGCGAGCCATCGATGAGCGTCGCCTCCACCTCGACGGTCGGATTGCCGCGACTATCGAAGATCTGCCGGCCGTGAATATTCTCGATGAGACTCATGTCGCCCATGCTGCGGTGAAAGGTCAAATTTCAATTTCGCCCGGTATTGTGCCGCAAACCGGGACGACTGAATAGGCGGCGTGGCGAGTTCGGCCTCGGCGGACAGCAGAACTCGGCGCCGCATTACCATTTGCCGCGACGCCGCTCTTTCGCGGGGAGGATCTCCAGGCAGGTGGTCCACCACCCGCTCTCGATCGTCTCCACAAACTCCTCGGGAAGCCGCTCTTCCCGCATTTCGCGCGCCAGGCGGCGATGGTCGTAATCTACCGGCACGAACTCCGCCTGGAAGCCATCGGCGGCGGAATGCTCCAGCAGCGTGTACCAGACATTCGTCCGGCCGTCGTTCTCCGGCCGCCCCAGGACGCCCACGTTCACAAAGTGACGGCCGGCGCCGATCTCGCGCCGCCACTTGATGCCGGTATGCGTGGCGGCGATGACGTCGGCGTCGTAGTTGCGGGCCAAAGCATCGAGAAAGTGCGTCGGTGTGGTGGATTCCCACAGAAACTCATTCGTCTTCCGCGGACTCCCGTGGCAGAGCAGCACCTTGAGCGGCCCCAGCTCCACGCGGATTTCTTTCGGCAGCCCTTTCAAATAACTGCGGTTTTCAGGCGGCGTGTTCGCCAGCGTA
>JAHWKS010000499.1 GCA_019347795.1 Planctomycetota bacterium
GGTTCAGACGACGACGAACAAGGGGAAGGAAATCAGCCGCGTTTATTATCTGGACATCTCCAAGTGCCTCGACGACGCCGAGGAGCGCACGGATGCTGTTTTGTCCCTTCCATTGGACCGAAAGATTACCTCTGATTTCGGACGGAAGGTGGAGCTGGACGCGAGTTCGCCAGAAAAGGAATTCAATCTTGGCCTCTTTCCACTGGCTGCCCTGTTCGACCAGGCCGCCTACAATGGTTGGCGCCGCGGTTTTCAGAGGCACTTTCGAACTGATGAGGCTCGGCTCGATCAGTTCGATAATTTCGAGGCAGAAGTTCTGGGGCGGTTTCATTCCTATCGCATCCCCACGATCGAACTGCTGGCCAACACTCCGAAGGAGGCTGTGTGCCAGGTCTTCGAGAAGGTTAACACTGGCGGCGTCACGCTCACTGTGTTCGAGCTAGTGACGGCGATTTTCGCGGCAGACAACTTTAACCTGCGAGACGACTGGCAGAAGCGGCAGGCGCGGCTTCACGAACATGCGGTTCTACGGAGCGTGGACGCCACAAATTTTCTGACAGCTTGCACATTGCTCGCCTCTTATCGCCGTCACCTGGAGACAGAATCTGCAGTGTCGTGCAAGCGCAAGGATGTGCTTCGCCTGTCGCTTCAGGACTTCGTTGCCTCCGCGAGCGACATCGAGGCGGGGATGATCACGGCCGCGCGGTTTCTAGCTCGCGAGAAGATCTTCGACGACGGCAATCTGCCGTATTCGACGCAGCTGGTCCCATTGTCGTCAATTTGCGCCTTTCTAGGCGCACGGTTTGAGGAGGATCTAATCCGACGTAAGCTTGCCCGCTGGTACTGGTGCGGCGTCTTCGGGGAACTTTACGGAGGCGCCAACGAAAGTCGATTCGCCTTCGATGTTCCAGAAGTCGTGGCGTGGATAGACGGTGGCGATGAACCCCGCACAATCCGGGATGCGAGTTTCGACCCGGTCCGATTACTGAGCCTCCAATCGCGATTGAGTGCTGCGTACAAGGGCGTCTACGCCCTGCTCATGAAGGCTGGCAGCTTGGACTTTTTGAATGCCGATCCGATCGAGATCACCAGCTACTTCGACTTGGCGATTGACGTTCACCATATTTTTCCGCGCGCGTACTGCGAGAAGCAAAAGCTCCCCAAATCGAAATGGAACAGCGTGGTCAACAAGGCTCCGCTCTCGGCTAGAACTAACCGCACGATTGGTGGCCGGGCTCCCAGCGATTACATCGCCGCGTTGGAGGGCGGCAGCCACAAAATAGCACCTGATCGCGTGGACGAAATCCTGAGAAGTCACAAAATAAACCCGCTCACTCTGCGCAATGACCAATTTGACCTGTTCGTACGTGATCGTGCTCGACGCCTACTCGACCTAATCGGCTCAGCGATGGGAAAGACGATCACCGGCAGGGACTCAGATGAGGTGATCGCCGCCTTTGGGGCGCCTCTCGTGGACTTGAACTCCGGTCAGGCCGTCGCATCCGCATAGCTGAATCGCGCCCTCGCTTAGCGAGAGCCCGGCCTACTCCTCTGCCCGCACCACCAGCAACTCCAACTCCGCCAGCACTGTCTTCTTGAAGTGATCGAGCGCAAACTCCGCCGACTGCTCGGCCGTCAGGTGCGCCGGAACCCACAGCTCGTTGACGTGCTGCTCGCACAACTCCCGCAAGTTCAGGAGATTCCGGCCTTCGGTGGAGACGGTGAATTTCATCGGACCGTCACTTTCGTTCCGCCCCTCCCTGACCTTGGCCTCCTGACTCCGCACGTCAGGTAACAGGACCGTACGGCGTTCCCCATTCGCCGGCCAGCTTCTTGCCGCGAGCCAGAAGTTCGGGCTTCTCGTCCTCGGAGAGCGGCTTGTAGCTTCGTGCGAATCGGAGGTTCTCGTCCAGCTCCTGGCGACCGTGCCCGCACCGCGAAGTCCGCCGCCGTCGCCGCCTCCTCCACCGCTCCCGCCCCACACGCTGAGCGCTAAGCGACTTACTTTCGCTCAGCCCACCGCTCCCGAACCCATAACCCATCCAGGGACAGACCGGGCACTTACGCTGAATCACGAACCAACATTGCAGAGTCTGTCTGTAATCCGGCTTTATGCAACGCGCCCCGTATTCGACGAGGACATTCGCTTTCGCGGTCCGGGTTGGCACGCAGACGTCGGTTATCTCGTACACGGTCCGGATGTCGAGCCGTCGTTTATCAACGACTCGTTTGACCAGGAGACAGCGCTGCAACGATTGCCTCCGCACGTGCGGCGTGTGCTGGCGGACTTTTGCTTGCGGTCGGACGCGGATGTCGCCAACTTCGTTGGGGCCATGCTGACGGGATTACTGATGGCTTCGTTCGTGGAGCGAGGAAAGCCGGTGTGTTTACTCGACGGCAACCAGCCTGGAGTCGGTAAGACGCTGTTGGTGCGAGTCACTGGGGTATTGAACCGAGCCTGATCCGTTACACGCCGGACGATGAGGAATTGGCCAAGCAGACCTGCGCCACACTACGGGGTGGCAAGCAGGCACTGCTCGTTTACGACAACGCGAAGGTAACCGGGTTAGAGCGTTCGGGTGAACGAACCTGTCCAGGAGTAAGTGCGCGTCTTGGTGGTTCCCTTCTTAGTCACTACGTCCCAACGCCACTGCAGGTCCTCGATCTCGTCTCGCTCATGGCCGTACCAGATGAAGAATTCATCGCGGCCGGAGCCGCCGGTGAGGACATCGGCGTGATCGTCCTTGCCGCCGTCGAGCAGATCGTCGCCGCCGTCGCCGAACAACAGGTCGAGCCCGGCATCGCCGAAGAGGTAATCGCGGGCGTCACCGCCGACGAGCTTATCTTCACCGTCGCCGCCGCGGAGCGTATCTCGGCCGTCGCGGCCGTAAAGCACGTCGTCGCCGCCGCGGCCGTCAATCATGTTGGAGGCCGAATCGCCGTAGATCTCGTCGTTCCACGAGGTGCCGATCACATTCTCCACGCCGGCGGCGCCGGAGAAGCTGTCGAGCGTTAAGCTCAGGTAATATTCGGTGAGGGGCGAGTTCGGTGTTACCAAATGGTTTAGGGAGAAGTTGTCGAGCGTTAAGCTCAGGTAATGCTCGTCGGGCATCTCGCTATCGTCGTTCTGCTCGAGGGTCAGCGGAAGACCGTACCGGGAGGCGATCACCGGCTGGTCGACCTCCTGCGCCGAAGTGTCAGCCAGGTCGAGGGTGATCGGATGCTGAAAGCCGGCGAAGTCGAGCGTGTCGTCGGCGCCCCAATAGTCGATGATCTTGTCGTCGCCGAGATCCCAACTGAAGGGCGCGGTGAACGAGTAAGTGTCGTCGCCCTGGTGGCCGAGTAGCGTGTCGTAGCCTTCGTCGCCCTGCAAGATGTCGTCGCCGCTGTCGGTCTGCAATATGTCGTCGCCGGCTCCGCCGCGGACTTCCACCGGCGCGTCCACTCCAGCGATCATCACCTGATCGTCGCCGCGGCCGGCTTCGACCAACACGCCGCCAGTGATGTCGATCGTGTACGTCGTGGACCCGCCGGCGTTCAAGGTGCCATCGTCCTGATAGCTCTCAATCATCACTTGTGCTTGCCCGCCGCCAATCCCGACGATTTGGATGACGTCGTCGCCGCCGGTTCCCGTGACATACGCCGGGCCGTTCTCTGTCAACCCGAGCGCGTCGGCCAACACCTCGTACGTATCCTGCTCGGCGTTTACGTGGTGCGCTTCAAAACCGAAGCCGCGCGTCGCCAACGCTAAATCAAAGCGACGAGATGAATCGGACCAGTTCTCACCGATCTGCATGAAATCGCCGTTGTCCGACGACATGTCAGGTTCGCCGATGTGGTAGAGCCCGAATGTGTGGGCCGCCTCATGCGCGGCAATGTTGGCGAGGCTGGTCACCAAAAAGTCGCGCCGCTGCCGCGTGTTGTCTGGATAATCTTGGTCGTACCAATCGACCTTTTGCGCCAGGTCATCGGCGGCGACCGTCGCGACGTTGTCCCAGAGGTTGCCTTCGTCAAACCAGGCGAGTCCGTAGTTTTTGAGATTACCTTCACCGTCGCGGGCAGCCTGCCCGGCCACAAAGATGTAGGCGTCGGCCGTGTCCGATTGAGCGAGTTGATCGAGCACGTCTTGGCGATTGCTCGAGGCGACAATCTCGACTTGCACGTCGAACGGCTCATACATCCTCCGCATGAGGTTGGCGACATCCTCGCCGAGGATGTTGCTATCGAGTTGGTCGACACGGCCGTCTTGGTTGTAATCGATCTGTTCACGCGCCAGCGTATCCAAGAGCGACGCGTTCAAATGTTCCGGAGTTCTTTTCATCACGCGTTTCAGGAAGTCGAGATGGTCGAGGCTCAGCGAGCTGTCGGTCGGATCGAAGCCGTGAAAGTTGTAATGCTCCGGGTCGACGACTTCGTTGGCCTCCCCATAGAGCTTGGCGTAGTTCTCAAATGTGTAATTGCCGGTGGCGGCGTCGTATTCGAACGCCTGGCCGAAATCGAGATAGACGTTCGCGGCCATCATTTGGCGGTTTTCCAGCGACTCCAGCCGCAGCGTGCGGTTGCGGCGACGTTGACGATTGCGGGCAAGCATGATGTCTCTCCCTGGAGTTTTCGGGTGCAGCGATTTGAGTGGGTGGACATCCTCCACAGCGCAAATTGGGCGGATTTGTTACGTCGGGCGAGAGCGGCGCTGAGGCGCGAGGTGACGCCACAGGCGATAAGTCCCTGCGGCCGCATGGTTTAGCCCGGATAATGCATCAGCCGTTGAGCGCTAGCTCACGGTTCTCGAGAAGCCTGGCAAAACCGGACGCTAGCCCATCTTCGCCGGCACCGTCCGCACTAATTCATCCTCTTCGGCCGTCCACGCAGGACCGATCCACGGCGGGCGTATGCTTCTGGCGCGGTGGGCCTCGCTCTGCTTCCGTCGATGGGCTTTCGAGAGTCGCCGACCCACGTTTCCTCGCCGCAGTGCGTCGTGGACGTGGGCTGGCCGCGGTTTGCCGCACTTGGCTGCTGCGATCTTCGCCCGGCGTTCGGCGTCATTTGCGGGATTTCGGGACTTGGCGCGCGCCGCCCGTCGGGCTTTGTTGCCCGATG
>JAHWKS010000500.1 GCA_019347795.1 Planctomycetota bacterium
TACGGCGTCGATGGCCGCGAGGACTACCGCAACGGCAAGCTCCGCTGCGTGAAAGCCGCCACGGGTGAAGTGGTCTGGTCCAACGACGAGTTCGGGGTGGCCCACGTCCTCCTGGCGGGCGACCGCCTGCTCGCCCTCAAGGTCAGCGGAGAGCTGGCGATTGTCCCCGCTACTCCCGCGGGCTATCAACCCCTGGCGACCGCGCGCGTGGCCGATTCCGGCGCCACGCGGGCCTTGCCCGCCCTCTCCCAAGGCCGCCTCTATCTTCGCACCAACGCCGACAACGGCGGAGTGCTGAAGTGCATCCGTCTGGCCGGCGGCGACTCTCGCTGACACGCCGCCGCTTCCCACCGGGTCCAGGCATAGTTGACGCGGGAGAACCGGACGCTAGCGCGTCGCGGCCGACTTTTTGCGCGGCGCCGTCGCGAAGATACGGTCGCCAAATCTTTTTTTCCCGACGTGTCGCCGTTGTGCGGGATCGGGCATTTCCAGCTTATAAGATTGCGGCCTGCCTCTCGGAAGGCTGCATCGAGACTGACGCTGGAAATGCTTTCTCCTATACGCAAGGGATCATCCGATGAAAACGACCAAACGATCCGCACGGCCGAAGCGCACGCTCTCTCTGGAAACCTTGGAGCGGCGCGAGATGTTCGCCTCCGCCGCGCTGAGCAGCACGGTGCTCACCATCCGGGGAGACAGTTGGAACAACGACGCCCGCGTCGATTTGAGCGGGGGGAAAGTCAAGGTGGAGATCGTCTCCACGCCGCGGACGGGGTTCGCCCTGACGCCCGACGTGGTGCGGAAAGAGTTCTCGGCCTCGTCGGTGAAGCTGATCAAGTTCTACGGGTACGACGGCAACGATCGCTTCGTCAACAACCTGCGCTACGTTCCCTCTATCGCCGAAGGAGGAAATCATAACGACTACCTGGAAGGCTACGACGCCGTGGACAAGTTCTACGGCGGCGCCGGCAACGACACGCTCAAAGGGTACGGCGGCAACGATCTGCTGCACGGCGGGAGCGGCAATGACGTGATCTATGGCGGCGCCGGAAATGACGACCTCTACGGCGACGGAGGCCGGGACAAGCTGTACGGCGAGGCCGGGCTGGACGGCCTTTACGGCGGCGCCGGCGCCGATGAGCTGCGCGGCGGCGCCGGCGCCGATCGCTTCCTGGTCATGTCGGGCGCCAGTGAGCACAAAGACGCCGTGGGCCAGGACGCCGTCATCCACTTCAAGACCGGCGACAAGTCTTGGAGCGAGGAGGAGATCGAAGACGTCGACCTGGGTCTGCGCGCGCTCCACCACAAAACCGGCAACGATAATCTGCTGGAGCTGAAGAACGGCGGCTCGCTCACCTTCCAGCGCTACAAGAGCGGCTCGAAGTCGTCGGTCCTCGCCGATAACAACAGCGCGGGAAGAATCCGTATGTACGACTCCGTGTTCGCCAGCCCCGGCTTGACGGCCCTCACGACGGTGCACGAAATCGCCCACAACTGGGACAACGAGCACAGTAAGTGGAGCCAGTGGCAGAAGGAATCCGGTTGGCGCAGCACGAAGCCGTCGGCCGCGACGTTGAAAAACTACTCAGAGTCCGGAGACGGCAAGTGGTGGCATCAGAAGAGCGTTTCCTTCGCTCGCAGCTACGGCAAGACCAATCCGTATGAAGACTTCGCCACGTCGTGGGAGAGCTACTTCGTATTCAAGCACGGCATGACAAACTCGCTGGGCGTGAGCAAGCTGCCGGCCGACAAAGTCGCCCACCTTGACTCATTCTTCGCGTCCTTGGGGTAGACGGCGAGTTACTCATGGTGACTTCTTCCCGGCGGCTTTCAGCCGCCGTTTTGGTGCGTTTGACCCCACACCTTCGGCGTTTGAAAGTCCGGCGCCTTCGGCGCGTTTTTGGGAGGCGCCGCTCCTTGGGCGAACGAGTCCAGCCGCGATGTCAGTCCCCGCACCTTTTCCGCATGCGTGGAGGCGAGATTCTTTGTCTCGGCGAGGTCGTCGTCGAGATTAAACAGCTCCCGAACGACGGTTTCCGAAGCCCGCCCCTTTCGCTTGCGGCGGGGCTGGGCGGACGATTCATCGACGGCGCTGCGGTCGCCGCGGACGACGAGCTTCCACGGGCCGCTGCGGATCGCCCCGCCCGAGGGGGCGACGTTGAGCAGAATCTCTTCGTGCGGCGAATGCTAGGAAACACGCGACCAACAACGAAAGTGAGCGGCGGTTCATGGCGACGGCTCTCGTGTGAGGGTGAACGACTCCAAGAGTATAGCGTGCGCAAGGCCCCGCGGGAGCGTCGCGATGCAATCGGAAATTTTGCAGCTTGAAATACCTGCGCCGAAGGTGGATGATAATCGCATTGCGTGCGGTCCTTCGCCCTTATTCGCTTTGGAGGACATCGTCGTGAACTCGCTCTCTTCTTCGCCCTCGCCGAGGCGCGGCTTCACCTTGGTGGAGTTGCTTGTGGTCATCGCCATCATCGGAATCCTGGTGGCGCTGTTGCTGCCCGCGGTGCAAGCCGCGCGGGAAGCGGCCCGGCGGATGTCGTGCAGCAATAATCTCAAGCAGATCGGCATAGCGCTGCACAACTATCACGACACCTACAAGTCGTTCCCGATGGCCTACTTCGTTTACATCGATCCCGCCAGCTCGACGTTCAACATTCAAGCGTGGGGAACGCTCACGCTGCCGTTCCTGGAGCAGCAGCCGCTGGCCGACCAGTACGACTACAATTATCCGGCCTGCGATCAGGCGGGGCCGATCGGGCAAAACAACAACCGTCTCATCCAGACGCCCTTGGAGGTCTTCGCTTGTCCATCCGCGGGGGGCGCCGATGGGCAAAGAATTTACGACGGCGGCCTGCCGGCGAATCCCAGCGGCTTGCCGCTTCCGGCGCTCACCTGGAGGGCCGCTCCTTCCGACTACTGCATCTCGACCGGCGTTCGCGGCGTCTTCGCGAACATCGCCTATGCCGGCAACGCCGCCGGCACAAGGCACGGCTTACTTCAGGACCACATAAACATTCCGGGCATCTTCACCGGCTCAAACCGCGGGGCGACGTTCGCCTCCATTTTGGACGGATCCTCCAACACGATCCTGGTCGGGGAGCGTACGGGAGGCGCCAAGATCTTCAGCAAGCGAGTTGAATGGTCGTCCTCGTCCGCCGCCCAGTTCGGGGCGGCCAATGGCGGCGGATGGGGAGACGCGCTCAACGGCGAACATTGGCTCAGCGGAACGCTCTTTAGCGGCCTTCCCGATCCTCCCCAAGAAGGCCCCTGCGGCATCAACTGCACCAACCTTCGCGGATACGGCTTCCACAGCTTCCATCCCGGAGGCTGCCAGTTCTTAATGGCGGACGGCTCGGTGCAGTTCCTCTCAACCTCGGCCGTGCAACTGGCGACCGCCGCCCGCATCACAAGGGAAAAAGGCGAAGTCAATCCGAATTGAGGAAACCACGCATGCATCTTCGATTCGCCGCGGCGGTCCTCATCGCCGGCGTGTTCCTCGCCAGCGCGTCCTGCTCGCAATCGGACCCCAATCGCAAGGCCACGTATCCCGTGGCCGGGGAGTTGTACGTGGATGGAAAGCCGGCGGAGAACGTTCAAGTGGTCCTCCATGATCGAGCGGGGATGGACACAGCTCAGCCCACGTTCTCCACGACCTTTACAGGCAAAGACGGGAAATTCTCTCTCTCCACCTACGAAGCGGGAGACGGCGTTCCGGCCGGCGACTACGCCGTGACCTTCCGCTGGGGCGAGCTGAATGTGTTCAGCATGCAATACGGCGGACCGGATAAGCTCAAGGGCAAGTACGACGATCCCGAGACGACGCCATTCCAGGTAACCGTCGAAGAGGGAAAGCCAACCGATCTGGGCCGCATCGAACTGACAACTGAGTGACGTGGAACTGCGAAGCGGGACTCGGACGTTCGGCGTCTCGATATTTTTCCGGCGACTATCGCAGCTTCGCCGGAAATAAAACGCAAGAGACGCGAAGGGCGCAAACGGCGCGAATGAGTCCATTGCGCCTTTTGCGCCCTTTGCGTCGTTAGCGTTTTCTTCTTGCGGACCGGGTAGGGAATCGACGCTTAAGTCCATGGGACGAGTCATGGTCTTGAACGTCTGCCGTCCCTTGGCCCGTCGTTACCGCCAGGCCCAGATTTCGCCGAACTTCATGCAGTAGTAGTCGAACCAGGGCTTGCGGATGGCGACTTGGAAGCCGTGCTTTCGAAGCATCGCGACGAGCTCCTGATGGCGGTGGCCGGGGTGGAGCTCATGGAACTCCATCGCAATCCGCTCGATGCGGTTCCAGTGCCGCGTCGGCAAGTCGCGGAGCATCGTGTACTCGGCGCCTTCGCAGTCGATCTTGAGGAAGTTCACCTCGTCCACGTCGCGCTCATCCATCAAGCGAGCCAGCGAGATGCAGGGGGCGGCGACGCGGACGGGCTCAACGCCGGGTCGCCCGTAGAGCAGTCGCACCAAGGCCCGCGTGATCCCCGCCGGCCGCCAGCCGCGCTGGTGGGTGACGATGTTGAAGCCTGGATAGTGCTCCAGCTCAATCGTCTCGCCGTCGCGGCCGATGGCAGCCTGCACCGACTCCACGTGCGAGAGCAGGTTGAGCCGGGCGTTATGCTCCAGCGTTTCGAGGGTGCTGGTCGGTTCAATGGCGATCACGCGTCCATGCTCCGCCTGCGGCGCGGCCCAAAGCGAGAACAGACCCATGTTGGCGCCGATGTCGATCACCGTGTCGTCCGGGCGAATCTCGAATCCGGGCCGGCAGTAGCGGCTGCGGTGAAAGATTTCGCGGATCAGGAACTTCGCGGCCCCGCGCATCGGCGAGGGAAAGCGGAACTCCAGTCCGTTCGGGAGATCAAGGCCGTCGTAGAAGACCGGCGCGGCGAGATGTTCAGACGGTGAACGAACAGCGGCGGCAGTGCGGATCACGGCAAACTCCGGCGGAGGGCAACGTGAAGCCGAAATGGCTTCACCCTCGCCAGGCGTGAAACCGCGCCGTTTGTTACCGACTTAGGGTCGCTCGCGAAATAACTGTCGTTCGAGCTTACCCCGCCCCACCCGGCCGCT
>JAHWKS010000501.1 GCA_019347795.1 Planctomycetota bacterium
GACCGACGGCCACGTGATCGTCGATGCGGTGCAGTTCGTCACGCCTGAAGAGTTCAAGCTCGTTCAGGAAGATGCGAAGAAGCCTCTCGCACAGAACAAGGCCCAGGCGAAGAAAGACGACCAGCCCGCGCCGGAGCCGGCGCCGCAATTCACGCGGCGTCCCATCGAACATTTTGGTGAATTGACGGTCGCAAAGCTCGACGCGATGCTGGTCGAGCAGTTGGGCGACGCGGCGACGACGACGCCGATCGGCGATGAGTTGTTTCTCCGCCGCGTGACGCAGGACATCGTCGGCCGGCAGCCGACGGTGGAGGAATTGGAGACGTTCCTCGCCGATGGTTCGGCCGATCGCCGCGCCGCGGCGATCGAGCGGTTGCTCGCCTCGCCCGACTATGGGCGGAACTGGGGCAACTTCTGGAGCGACGTGATCGCCGCCCGCCAGCAGGAGCCGGAGCTGACCTTTCACGACTACCGTCCTTTCCGCGACTGGCTGGCCGAGCAGTTCAACTCCGACCGGGCGTGGGACGAGATGACGTTCGACATGCTCACCGCCCGCGGCAAGGTCGGCGAGAATCCCGAAGCGACGCTGATCGCCTTCCACCAGGCCGACCCCCACAAGCTGGCGGGGGAGACGACCCGCGTCTTCCTCTCGGTCAAGGTGCATTGCGCGGAATGCCACGATCACCCGTTCATCGACATGCCCACCGAGACGTTCCACGGCATGGCGGCGTTTTTCGCCCGCACCGAGGCGAAGATTCCCTGGAACGAGAGCAGCGAGATCGAGTTGGTGAGCAAAGAGAAAGGGGAGCACCGCATCCCCGGCAGCAAGGAGGACATGAAGCCGATCGCGCTCGGCGGCATCGATGGCGGGGCGGAATATGAGGTGGGCATGCGCGACTTGGCCCGCCGCGCGGCGCTGGCGGAGTGGGTCGTCGATCCACAGAACCCCTATTTCGCCCGCTCGTTCGTGAACCACGTCTGGGCGCGCCTGATGGGACGCGGTTTTTATGAGCCGGTCGATGACTTGGGGGATACCGGCGGCATCCCCATCATGACCGACGTTCATGACGCAATCGGCGAGCACTTCATCGCGACCGGCTTCGATCACAAATCGGTGGTGCGGTTGATCGCCGCCACACAGGTGTACCAGCGTCCCATTACGCCGCCCGAAGGGAGCGAAAAGGAGCCGCTCGCGGCGGCAAAGCCGAAGCAACTTCGCGGGGATGAGGTGTTCGATTCGCTGGCCACCGCCATCGGCCTGCCCAACATCAAGCCGGAGAAAGCCGCGCCCACCGCGGCGATTCGCTTCCCGATCCCGCCCAAGAGCACGCGGGACCTGGTGAACGAGGCGTTCGGTTATGATCCGTCGCTGGAGGACTACCTGCTGGTCCGCAGCATGAAGCAGGCCATGTTCCTGATGAACAACGTGCAGCTTCAAGAGCAGATCGACGCAAGTCCCGAGAGCGGCACGTTCCTTTCCAAGCTGCTCGCCAGTGAGGCGGACGACGAGCGCACCGCCGTTCACCTCTACCGCGCCGTGCTGGGCCGCTCGCCCACTGAGAAAGAGTTGAACCTCGTGCTCGGGCACGTCCAAAAGGTGGACGACCGCGGCGCCGGATTCGAGGACATCCTCTGGAGCTTGATCAACTCCGCCGAGTTCACCACCCGCCGCTGACGCCATCTGACCCCTGACCTCTGACCTCTGACCCCTGACCCCTGACTCCTGGTCATGATTCATCCCTTCCTCAGCGTTCAGAACGACCGGCGCGGCGTGGTGCATCGCCGGGCGTTTCTCAAGCAGCTTGGCCTGGCGGGCGGCGCCGCCGGCGTGATGACGCTCGGCTGGCGGGATCTGCTGATCACGCAGGCCGCGGAGTTGCGGAAGCGCGGCAAGAACATGATCCTCTTATGGATGGACGGCGGTCCCAGCCAGTACGAGACGTTCACTCCGAAGATCGGCTCGAAGTACCAAGGCCCCGCCAAGGCGATCTCGACCAAACTGCCGGGGGTGGAGTTCGCCGAATACTGGCCCCAGACGGCGGCGGTGGCGGACAAGCTGGCGGTCATCCGCTCCATGGAGTCGAACGAGGCGGACCACTTCCGGGCGATCAAGCTGGTGCGGACCGGCTACCCGATCAGCCCCACACTGGCGTATCCCACGTGGGGTTCGGTGGTGTCGCACCAGCGGCACGATCCGGAGTTCGACCTGCCCGCGTTCGTGCGGATCGGCAAGCCGCGGATCAAGACCCGCGACGTGAACAGCGGCCTCTTGGGCGCCAAACACGAGTCGTTTAAGGTCGATGAGCCGGGCAAGATCCCCGATGACGTTCTGCCGACGGTCGAGCCGGACATTCTCCGCCGCCGGCTGGCTTTGGCCGACGAGTTGGATCTGGAGTTCGCCAGCGCCGGCGCCCCCAATGTGGTCCGTGAGAAGAAGGACGCCTACGAAAGCGCCGCCCGATTTGTGCTCAGCCCAAAAGTCGAGGTTTTTGATCTCGATCATGAGCCGGACAGCCTTCGCGATCAGTACGGCCGGACCACGTTCGGCCAAGGCTGCCTGTTGGCCCGGCGGCTGGTGGAGGCGGGCGTCTCGTTCGTCGAGGTGTTCAGCATCGGCAGCCGCAACGATCAAGGGTGGGACACGCACAAGACCGGCTTCGCCGACACGCCGCCGCTTTGCGAAGAAGTGGATCCCGGCTACGCTACGCTGCTGAAGGACCTGGAAGACCGCGGCATGTTGGAGGACACGCTCGTGGTCTGGATGGGCGAGTTCGGCCGCACCCCCAAGATCAAGGACGACGGCGGCCGCGACCATTACGCCAAGGGCTGGATCACCTGCCTCTCCGGCGGCGGCGTGAAGACAGGCCAGGTGATCGGCGCCACCGACGCCGACGGCGTCGAAGTGACCGACCGTCCCGTAAGCGTTCAGGACCTCTTCGTCAGCTTCTGCCACGTCTTAGGGTTCGACCCCCGCGGCGAGTACCACACCCACGAGGACCAACCCATCCACCTCGTCAAAGGCGGCGAACTGGTTAAGGAGCTGTTTTAGAAGCATTCTGTCATGAGTGTTGAGATCCCCATCGACTTCGCACCCTTTGTTCAGCGCATGGTGGCCGAACGGCGGTTTCTCACCGAGAGCGACGTGCTGGCCGAGGCGCTACGGCTCTTGCAAGCTCGCGAATCGCTCCGTCACGAGGTGCGCCTCGGCTTTGAACAACTGGATTCAGGATTAGGTATTCCAGCAGAAGACGTGTACGGACGAGCGGAAAACCGCATCCAGGAAATCCAAAACGAGGGTTCCGTGGGCTGATGCCGAAGGTGAACAAAGTCCATCTCCACAACCTGCACGCCACGCTCCTGCACCTGCTCGGCCTGGATCACAAGCAACTCACCTACCGCTACTCCGGCCGCGACTTCCGCCTAACCGACGTCCACGGCCGCGTCATCCACGACCTGCTCGCGTGAAGAGCGGGGCAAACTCCCGCAACTTAGCCACAAAGACGGCCGGAGGCGCGCTCGCGAATGCGAATGCGTCGGCGTGTCGTCCCTGAAAGAGGCTTGGTTGTCAAGCGGTTGCTCCTGTTTTTCCCTCCTCGTGCTTCCTGGCTGGCGGGCGTACATTTCGCGCCGGAGCCAATGGCTCCGTTTGATCGTCGCCATCCATTGGCGCCGGCAGACGGTCGTAGCGCGGTAGGCGAACTCGTCGGAGGATTGCTCAGGTCTGTTCATCGAGTCCGGTCGCAGTCGTTCTTTTCTTTGCGACTGCACCTCGAGTCATCCCTTCGTGCACCCGCTTGCCCTACGGCAGGCGATCAGGCCGTGCGATTTCAAACGGCCTGGCACAGTACTGTTCTCTGCGACCATCCTGCGAGACCAAGCTCGTCCCAACCAGAGTGACGTCCCGCACGGTTCAGGAATTGCTGGGCCACAGCGACGTAAAAACGACGATGATTTACACGCACGTGTTGAACCGTGGAGGTCGCGGCGTCCGCAGCCCTGCGGGTGGCCTCCCGTCTCGGCGCGAGGAACGATAGGGAGAAACGGCCTATCACCCCGAGAACCGGGCAACAGGCTCGCAACCATCGACGAGTTACGAGCCAGGACGCTTGGCAGGATAGGCCGCACATTTGCGGCCTAAAGGTGATAGGCAGAAACTACGTATAAACAAGTGCTGGCTTGCCAACTACCGACACCGCACAACTTGGGATGGAATCGACATGAAAGCAGAAGAAGCACGCTACAAACCGAAATGTCCGTACTGTGAGAAAGAGATCGAGACGATTGGGTTGCACCAAGGAGAGCCGATCACTTTTTTTGGGCTCAAAATGCGAAACGCAACTCTAGCCGTCTTCTCGTGTCCAGAATGTCACAAGGTGCTCGGTACATCGCATCAAGGTTGGGGTGAATCCTCCAAATAGCACGACGACTGCTATCGCGATTGATCTTACTGTGAAAAACTCGCCGGGCCGCCGATTGCTGGCACCATGATCCTGTCGTTAGTTCATGCCGTGATGGAATGTGTGCAGCCGGAGCAGTGGGTTTGTAACCGCTACGGAAACAGCCAGAACAATGCCGTGCACACGGAGCACGGCTTGCGAGATTTCACCAATGGAAGGTCGTCACTCCGTGCCCTGTGACGGCCGCCGTTATTTTGCTTAGGCAATCTGAAGCCACCGCGTTCCCTGGATTGAAGCTACGTTGGAAATTTCTCTCGAATACATCGCCGATTCGACCGCCCAAGACACGTTTCGTGTCGCGTTTCACTCTGCCGCCGAACGATGCCTGTTGCCGTATCCGAGCGTGACCGGATTGACTTTTACTGACGCTTCAGGGAACAAGGCTGCTGAATGGCGAACGCGAGTTTTCGTTTCTCAGCCGCTGGACGACTTTGTGCTGAATCCAGGCGATAGGATCTCATTCGATCTACATGCAAACATCAACGCCGACAGCCAGGGCAATCGATGGTTCATTGATCTTCCGGCCGGAACGTATGATGTCCACTTTGCGTATCGTGTGGAGCGTGACACGGATTGGTATGACTTCCTGGCCAAACGGTCGCGGTTCGCGTCTTTGAC
>JAHWKS010000502.1 GCA_019347795.1 Planctomycetota bacterium
GCTACATCGCCACGAACCCGCTGCGCCAGTTCGGGCAGAATCACGGCAGCGCCTTCCTCCCGGCCACTTACCAGGCCACGATCCTCAATCCCCAGGCCGATCCTCCGCTGGCGAATCTGGCGTGCGAGCATCTCACGTCCGCGCAGCAGCGCCGGCAACTGGACTTGCTCAAGTCGATCAATGAGCGGCGTCTTCGCCGCGACGCGGTGAACGGTGAACTGGAAGCCGTCATTCATACCTATGAGATGGCGTTCCGCATGCAGTCGGCCGTGCCTTCGCTGTTGGATTTCAGCAGCGAACGGAAACAGACGCTGGAGATGTACGGCCTCAACAGCGGCAGCCGGCGGAAGCAGGAATTCGCCCGCCAGTGTCTGATGGCCCGGCGTTTCGCGGAACAGGGCGTGCGTTTCATCGAGATTGGCAGCGGCGGCTGGGATCATCACGAAGACATCGGGGGCAATCTGCCCAGAAGCGCTGAGACCGTGGACCAGCCGATCGGCGCCCTCCTGACTGACCTCAAACAGCGCCGACTGCTCAAGGACACCCTGGTGGTTTGCGCCGGAGAGTTCGGCCGCACGCCCGCGGCGCAGTTCGGCACCGGCCGCGACCACAACAACCGCGGCTTCACGATCTGGATGGCCGGCGGCGGTGTGAAAGCCGGCTACCGCCATGGAATGACGGACGAGTACGGCCGCGAGGCGGTCGAAGGCCGCGTTCACATCCACGATCTGCATGCCACCATGCTGCACCTGCTGGGACTCGATCACGAAAAGCTCACCTACCGCTACAGCGGCCGTGACTTCCGGCTGACCGACGTGCACGGAAAGGTAGCAAAAGAAATCCTCGCGTGAGGGAACAGAACGCAATCGCGCGCACGGTGGCGCTGATCGCCATACTCTTCGCCCTCACCGGCCCAGGGGCTCGCGCGATCGCCGCGGCGCCGCAGTCGGGCCGTCATTCGTTCGTGCGCATATGCGCGTGATCTGCCCGCGAGTTTCGTCGACGAGGTGGAATGCGCCCGCCCGCGGCACATCTACGGTCACTTCGCCGTAATCGGGAATCGTGATCTTCACCCCCGCTCGATCCTCGAGCGGCGATGGACGTAGAGCAGCCATCGCCGCGAGCCGGTCTCGCCGAGCACCAGAGCCAGGCTGAACACCGGCAGGTTCACGTCCTGCCGCCACGGCCTGGGCGGGTCGAGATTCGTCTCCAGGAGATACCACCGGTTGACTTTCCGGTATCTCTCCGGGACGTCCGATTGCCAGGGATGACTGCCGGTGGTAACCGCCACCAGTTGACCGTGACGCCAGAATTCGGTCAGCGACTCGTGTTCGTACACCCGATCGACGGCCCTGACGCTCTCCATCCAGTACGGCTCGACAGCCACCAGCGGCGTGGCGTGCCCGCGGTACTCCCGCACCACCCGGGGCCGCAGCAGCCACATTCCAAACTGCACCCATCCCGCCGCCCGCTCCGGCGGATAAGTCTGTCCGTCAACGAGGTATCGCAGCGTCTTTGACTTTTTGAGGTGTTCGGGATCCACCCGCTTCCGCCGTTCCGGCGGCAGGCCGGCGGCGGAGGCGGCTGCCAGATTCTCGGGATCCTCGACCCCCAGCCCCGCCATCCAAGCGTTTACCTGATTGCCGTCCCAAGTGGAGATCTCGAACCAGAAATCCGGGTTCGCCCGCCAAGCCTCCTCCTGCATGAAGATCCAGTTCATCGACTCGACCTGCGTCGAGAAGACCCAATGGTCGCGGTTCTCGTTCCAGTTGTGGGTGTAGTACGAGGGGCTGCCTCCGTCCCAGAAATGCCACTGCGGGTCGGTCCATTTGTCGCAAATCAGCGAGTGGACTTTCCAGCGGTCCCAGCGGCCAAAGTGCGAAGGGCCGAACGCCCCGTAGCCGACGAACCGCACATTCTTCTTCCAGGTCTCGTTCTCCAGTGCGTCGCGCATGGCGCCGAACATTACCGCATACCGCTCGATCCAGCCTTCCCCGACCACCCGGCGTTTGAACTCGTCCGAGCGGCCGCGGCCGTGCCGCTCCAGGTAGCGGCGGGACTGCTCCTCCAGCGGGCCGTCCTTCGCAGAGAACCAGCGGAGCTCGGGAGGCTCGTTGTTGGAGGCCCAGAGAATCAGTGGCGGGTCGGAGTAAAGTTCCTGAGCCCGCTTCATCGCCGGCTGATCGACGTAGGCGCCCGCGGGATCCTTCCACGGCTCGACGGGGCCGAAGGGGCTCAGCCGGGGAACGCGCCGGCCGTCCGGCGTGATGACGCCGGCCCAACGGGTCTCCGGGCCTTCGCGGTAGTCGCCTTTGACGAGCATCGCGTTCCATTGCGTTCCGCGGAATGAGATAGGCAGCCCCAGGCTCGCGAAATACTGCAGCAGGCGGCCGTGGTACTCCTCGAACTGTTCCGAGTCGGGGTTGCCGTCCGGCCAGCTCATCCACGGCAGCACGTGGTGGCCCTTTTGGATCAGGCCGATCTGGTGGTCCGGCCCGAAGGTTCCCCGCAGCGTGCCGACGTTCCAGTGGCTTACCAGCGGCAGCGGCCGTCCCTCCGGCCCGTGATTCGGTCGCAGCGCCTCGCGCCGAATCTCCTCCGCCACCCTTCGCGCCGCTTCCGTGGGCCGGTCCTGCGCCTGCTCCTGGGCGACAGCCACGGTTGCCGCTTGCACGAAAACCACAAACAGCCCCAACGGTGCTGACAGGCTCCGCACGATTTTTTCCTGCTTGTGTTCGGGCAATTCAGCGATTGTACTGCAATCGGGCACGGCAATCGCATCCGGGGCGCCGTCGGAGCCGGCGATCTCAAGCGACCGGGCCACCTGAAATTCACGCCGACCACAAACTCGGCACGTTCGCCACGGAATGATATGATCACTGCTTTAGACCACAGGCCCTACGAGGAAACCACAGGTGATGCGAGCCATTCGAGCCTTGCGGGTAGTTCTTCCGCTGGTCGCGGCTGTCGCGATGACGGCCCCGACACGGGGGCAGGACGCTCTGGATTTGGGCAATCGGCGCGAGTTGTTCGTGGACGGCCGGCTGATCGAGCGGCTCGACGGGGTGGCCCTGCGACTACACAAGCCCCGGCCGGCGAACACCGTCCTCGAGATCGACAAACCGTGGGAGGGGAATCACAACTTCGGCGTCGGCGTCCTTCATCACCGAGGGCGATACTACGTCTATTACCGGGCCATGCCGGGAAAGGTCTTCGGCAAACACTTTCACTTTGCTGCGGTTGCACTTCGTGTTTAGCGGCGGTCAACTCGACTTGCAGGACCGCGGCGCCGTTCGGCAAAGCGGCCTGTCGGCCACTGACACGCCCGCACGCAACTTGCGCGGCATTGGAACGCCGACACCTGCGGCGGCCAAGCGGTTGGAAGTCCAGTTTCCGCAGCCAGAGCCTGACGGCGCCTATTCGGTCGTCGTGCAGCCCAACTGGTTCACAATGGACCGCGTCGTCAAGAAGCGGCCCGACGGCTTCGTAGTCGAGTTTTCAGAGCCTGCGCCCGAAGGGGCGACGGTGGACTGGCAGATGGTGCGGTAGTCGAATGTCAAGTTGTCTGAGTGCTAACCTGAAACAAACCTTTTGCATAGGAGATGGTTATGAAGCCTTTTTTGCCTGTAATTCTTTGCCTTATGTTTATCGTGACCGCGGTGCGCAGCCGGGGAGCGGAGCCGGTCGATGTCGGCGACCGGAAACAGTTGTTTATTGATAAGCGGCTTGTTGAATCGAGCGAAGGTGTTCGTCTTGTGATGGGGGCTCCTGTCAAGCGGGGAGAACCTGTCATGCGAGCGGATAAACCTTGGGAAAAAGGCGGGCTTAATCATTTTGAAGTGCTCCGGGTGGATGGGGAGTTTCGCATGTGGTACGAAGCATGGCCTGTACATGCCAGGCTTTGGCAGGACACCGGGTTAAAAGTTCACTATGCCAGATCCGCGGATGGTCTGGTTTGGGAAAAACCGGACATCGGAGGCCTGGAATCCGGAGGAATACGTGCTGAGAACGCTGTCTTTGCCGGACCGCAGGGGAAAGGAGCTGTTGGTATTTCGGTATTTCTGGATCCTACTGCTCCGGCTGAAGAGAGGTTCAAAATGGTTTTTGGTGATGTTGGAGAGGCCGGGTATCCGTTGCGCGGCGCTTATTCTCCGGATGGGCTAAAATGGGAGACTTATCGCGAGAAAGCAACCGGTAAGCCGGTCCAGATTCTTCCCCAGGGAGCGGACACCCAGAATGCCGCTTATTATGACAAGGATCGGGGACGCTACGTCGTGTTTACGCGGCACAATGTCCGCAGGCCGAATGAAAAGTACAATCCGGAAGGCATCCGCCGTGTTGCCCGTTCCGAGTCGGAGGAGTTTTTAAACCTGCCCAAGGGCACACAAGTTCTTGCAATGGATGAAAAGGATCCGCGGTACAGCGGTTGGTACACTATGGCCGCCACTCCTTATCCTTATGCGGAAGATGTCTATGTCGCGTTCCCGTCCTTCTTTCCGGATGAACGCCACCAAAAAGGATCTTTGGTGGAGGTGCATTTGGCCGTAAGCCGGGACGGTATTCATTGGGAGCGTCCTTCCCGCGAACCGTTTCTGCCTTTGGGACCCGCCGGCGAGTTTGATTCCCGGATGATTTTTATGAGTCCTGGAGTTCACCGGGTGGGCAATGAGCTGTGGATGTATTATGCCGGGTATCCTGTCAATCATGCCGAGCACTCACCTTCGAGAGATACGGGAGTTGCCTACGGGCTTGCCACAATACGGCTGGATGGATTCGTCGCCGCTAAAGCGGGCCCGGAGGGCGGTTTTCTGACAACCCCGCCCCTGGTGTTTTCCGGTGATAAGCTGAAACTGAACGTCGATCTCGGAGCGGCGGGAAGTGTCCGGGTGAGTATCATTGATCCGGAATCCGGAATCATTCCCGGGTTCAGCGGGGATAAAATGAAGCCGGTTTACGGGAACCACATCGCGGCAGAAGTCAACTGGGAGGGAGATCCCGATCTCGCCGGCTTAGCCGGAAGGCCTGTGCAACTGCGGTTTGATATGCAGCGGGGATCGCTTTACGCTTTTCAATT
>JAHWKS010000503.1 GCA_019347795.1 Planctomycetota bacterium
CCCCTGACCCCTGACCCCTGACCCCTGACCCCTGACCCCTGACCCATGAATCCCGTCCTTGCCATCATCGCCTTCGTCGTCGGACTCGTGATCATCCCGCTGGTGCTGGCGTTGTGCCGCGGGTTCGGCGTTTACACTGTCGTCCAGGAGGCGCAGGCGCAGGTCTTCACCCTGTTCGGCAAAGTCATCGGCGTGATCGACGAGCCGGGGTTGCGGTTTCCCATCTCCGACTTCGGCCCGCAAGCGCTGTTGATCCCGTTCTTCGGCAAGCGGCAATTCGTCAACACTGCGCTGCGGCAACACTATCTCCGCGGGCAGATGGTGAACTCCGAAGAGGGCACCCCCATGGGCGTGGGCATCTGGTACGAGATGCAGGTGGTCGATCCGGTGGCGTACCTGTTCAAGAACACTAATCCCGAAGGCTCGCTGCAGGCGAACGTGGCCAGCTCCACAATCTCGACGCTGAGCAATCTGGAGATGGACAAGATGCTCGAAGACCGGCACTCCCTGAGCCGCACCGTGCGGCGGGCGGTGTCGCCGCTCTCGGAGAAGTGGGGCTATCGCCTTGGCTCCGTCTATATCCGCAAGGTGTTCTTCACCGACCAGCAGATGGTGCACAACATCACCGACAAGGTGGTGAAGCGATTGGTGCAAGTCACCAGCGCGATGAAGCAGGACGGCGAGAACCGCGTGGGGCTGATCCGCAGCGAAACCGCCAACAAGGTGTCGCAGAAGATGGCCGAGGCGAAGGCGACCCGGCCGTCGGTGGTCGGCAAGGCTTTGAACGAGATCGCCCGCAAGGACCGGGAGATTCTGGA
This sequence comes from Planctomycetota bacterium, assembly GCA_019347795.1. Taxonomy (GTDB): domain Bacteria; phylum Planctomycetota; class Planctomycetia; order Pirellulales; family Pirellulaceae; genus JAHWKS01. The sequence continues at coordinate 819 of JAHWKS010000503.1, forward strand.
AGCGGTGATCGAGGTGATGGAAACCGAAAAGCTGCTCGCTTCGCACGCTTCCATCGAGATGGTCCCCAGCAACTCCAACGTCCTGTTGCAGCTCAGCGGGAGCAATCACGAGGAGCCGGTGATGGCCAGCGTGCGGTAGACCCGCACGTTGAGGCCGGTGCGTTAAAATGCACGGATGACTGCACACACACACGACCTCGGCGGCAGGCCCGCGTGGGCCAAGGACGCCGTCTTTTACCACATCTTTCCCGACCGCTTCGCCCGCAGCGAGCGCGTCCCCCAGCCCTCCAACCTGTTGCCGTGGAGTTCGCCGCCGTCGCAGGAGGCGTACCACGGCGGCGATCTTTTGGGCGTGGCCGAACGGCTGGATTATCTGGCCGATCTCGGCGTGAATGCGATCTACCTCACGCCGATCTTTCAGTCCGCCTGTAATCACCGCTACCATACGCACGACTACAAGCAGGTCGATCCGCTCCTGGGCGGAAACGCGGCGCTGCGCGAGTTGATCGAGCAGGCCCACGCCCGGGAGATGCGGATCATCCTGGACGGCGTGTTCAATCACGCCAGCCGCGGCTTCTTTCAGTTCAACGACATTTTGGAGAACGGGCCGCACTCGCCCTGGCTGGATTGGTTCTTCGTCGAAGATTGGCCGCTCTCCGCCTACGACGGCAGCCTCCCGGCCAACTATTGCGGTTGGGTGAACAACCGGGCCTTGCCGAAGTTCAACACCGACAATCCGCAGGTTCGCGAGTTCCTGATGGACGTGGCCGAGTTCTGGGTTCGCGAGTACGACATCGACGGCTGGCGGCTCGACGTGCCCCCGGAGATCACGACGCCCGGCTTCTGGGAAGAGTTCCGCCGCCGCGTGCGGGCGATCAAGCCTGACGCCTACCTGGTGGGAGAGATCTGGCGGGAGGCGCCCCAGTGGGTTCGGGGAGATCGCTTTGACGCCACGATGAACTACGTCTTTGCGGCGGCCGCGATCGCCTTCTGCGCGGGCGACCGCGTCAGCCGCACGCTCGTGGAGGGGCGATCCTACGACCCGTACCCCGGCGTCGATGCGGTCCAATTCGGGCGGCGGATCGAGCGGCTGCTCGCGCTCTACGACTGGGAGACAACGCAGGTGCAGTTCAACCTGCTCGACAGTCACGATGCGCCGCGCGTGTTGAGCATCGCCCGCGGCGACAAGGCGACCCTGCGGTTGGCGACGCTCTTGCAGATGACGTTCCCCGGGACGCCGTCAATCTATTACGGCGATGAAATCGCCCTCCCCGGCGCCGAAGACTACGACGGCCCGCACCGCGATCATGATGCCCGCCGATCGTTCCCCTGGGACGACGAGGCGTCGTGGGACCACGAGATGCTCGAATATTTCCGCCGGGCCATCGCCCTGCGTCACGCCCATCCCGCTCTTTGTCACGGCGAATTCAAGCAGCTCTACGCCGACAACCGGCAGTACGTCTTCGCGCGGAGCAACGAATCCGAAACGCTGCTGGTCGCCCTGAACGCCGGCGACGAGGCGGCCGAGCTTCCCGTCGCTACCGACGAATTCTTCGCCCAGGATCGGGCGCGAAAGCCGATCTTCGGAACTGCGCCACCCGCTAACGTAAACGGCGGACGCGCCACGCTCTCGCTGCCCGCCCGCGCCGGCGCCGTCTTCTCTGCGTAACTACGCCTGCTTGAACGGCTGCTGCCCAATCGGCTGTTGCAGTCCGGCGTGCGGCTGACCGGTGGCCATCAGATAGATCATCGCCCACATCAGCATCAAAAACGGCATATACAGAATGAGCCCGAGATAGCAGGTGCAGACAGTAAAGATAGCGCCGGGAATGCCGACCACCAGCATCAGCGCGAACGCGGTTAACCTATTGCCGCGCATGTACTGCGCCGAAAGCTGGAAAGATTCCAAAACTCCGGCATCACGATCGACAATAAAGAAATAGTAAAGCATTACCGTGTAAAACACCACGAGAGCAATGACCACCACGATCAATCCGCCCACAATACCGGTGACCACCATGCCCGCCGTCGGGAGCTGCGCCCAATAGGCGATCGCTATCGGAAGCGCCACGAAGACGCCCAACCCCCCAAGGAACGCGGCGTAGAGAACGAATGTCGCGGCCAACCCGCGCAGGTAAAAACGGCCGACATTGAAAAAAGCCTCCACCTCGCCACGGCGATTCCGCGCCATCTGCACTGCCCACGCAGCCAATCCGAGTCCGATCCAAGTTTGCAAAAGCAGGTTAATCCCGTAATGAACGGCCTGCACGCCGATCGTGACGGACACGGAAGGCCCGGCTGCTTCCTGGATCGCTCCGAAGATTCCTCCCATCACTATCAATCCAATCCAGATCGCGAAGTAGACCAGCCCGATGAGGACGCACTTGCCGAACTCTTCCGTGAAAAGTCGCCAGGTGGTGTTCAGCACATCGCCCATGTCGATGATGCGGTGCTGAAGCTCGCCCGCCCGCGTCACATCGGCGTACGATTGGTACGCCGTCGGCGATGCGTAGGGATTGAAGGCGGCGCTTTCCGGCTTCTTGGGCGCCGCGGCGGCTGCGTCGCCGAAAGGATTGTGCGGCGGCGGGCCGTGCAAATCCTTGGAAGGTGGCGCCGAGAAATCCTCCGTCGCCCCTTGCGATGCAGTGGGAACCGGCGTCACCTGGCTGCACTGCGGGCAGCGCGCCTGCTTGCCCGCGCTCTCGTCGGGAGTGCGCAGCAGTTGGTTGCAGTTGGGACAGCGAAATTCGATCGGCATAGAGTCGGGCTGCGATGTCGGAGAAGCAAGAGCAACCGTTCGACAAGAGCGTAGCAGACTCGCGCCGCCCTGCAAGCCGAGCACCGTTAGGAGCGAACCGGGTGGCTGGCGGCGGAGCGCAGCGACACCCCAGCGACTTGACGCGGCCGTGCTGGGGCGTCGCTGCGCTCCGCCACCAGCCACCCCATCAAGCCACACTCATCAATCGCGAACCGGCTCGACCAGCGGACCGTACATCTCCGGGCGGCGGTCGCGGAAGCGGTGAATCTCATGCTTGCCGGGAACCCGCACGAGGTGTTTGTTGCGGGCGATCGCGGGATTGATCTCCGCATAGAGAATCGTCTCGCTCGTCTCGTCGGCGGAGGCGATGGTCTCGCCGTTCGGCTCGCAGATGCGGCTCTGCCCGATGAAGCGGAAGCCTCGCTCCTCGCCCACGCGGTTGGCGGCGAGGTAGTAGACGTGGTTCTCCATCGCCCGCGTGTTCGTCGCATAGCAGGCGAGGCAGCCGGCGCCGGGCGGCCAGTTGGTCGGCAGCACGATCAGCTCGGCGCCCGCCAGCGCCATCGCGCGCGAGCTTTCGGGAAACGAGACGTCGTAACAGATATTCATTCCCAGCGTCACCGGTCCCGCCTTCCACACCTGGAAAGGCCGATCCCCCGGCGTCGAGAAATTGTCCAGCCCCAAGTGCGGCAGGTGAATCTTGCGATAGACGCCCAGCAGCCCCAACGGCCCGGTGAGCACGCAGACATTGAAGATCCGCGGCCCATCCTCCTCGATCATTCCCACCACGGCGAACGCATCCGCCGCCCGGCACATCTCCACGATCCGCCGCACCGCGGGACCCTCGATCGGCTCGGCCATCCCGCGGGCCTCCTCGAAGCTCTCGAAGCAGTAGCCGGTCACCGCGCACTCGGGAAACACCACGAGCTGGGCGCCATGCAGGGCCGCCTCGCGCAGCCGATCTCCGATCCGCTTGAGGTTCTGCTCCTTGTCGGCGAAGGCCACATTCATTTGCACGCCGGCGATGGTCAGTTGCTCGCTCATGGCTCCCCAAGGTGAAACGTCGAGTTAACGATCATTCGCTGCTTGTAATCGGAAACGTGTTTCCGGCATAGGGCCTGGGGCGCCATTGAACGAAATGCCGCGGATTCCTATACTCAGATAATTCACTCAAGCAAAACAAATCAGCCGATATTCTGGAGCGCCGCCATGACCATCGACAAGAGCCTGAAAGTCCGCGCGGGGATGATCAGCAATCGCAACGTGCTTACCCGGGCGGAGAAGATCGCCAAGCTTGAAGAGCAGGACCGTTGGGAGGAGGGGGACGCAGTGCTCGGCCTGCCCAAAGTGCGCGTTGAGAAAATCTCCCTGAAGAAGAAAAAGAAGACCAAGAAGGCCGACGAGGAGGAAGCGAAGAAGTAAGCTTCCTATCCTCCGCCGCTATAGAATCATCAACGTCCTCGCCCGCGGAAGCGCCGGCGAGGACGTTTTCGTAG
>JAHWKS010000504.1 GCA_019347795.1 Planctomycetota bacterium
AGCTCTGGCCGAAGACGCTGTCGCCGTAGCGGTCGCGCACGGCCTCCGGCTCGCGGCTCACGTCAAAGGCCTCGCTCGCCTCGCGCTGCATATTGAAGGCCAGCTCCATCGCCCGGATCTGCGCCTCCAGCGGATCATCGCCGCCGCGCTGATCGGCGTGCAGGCGGTTGAGCTTCTGCAGGAGATCGAGCTGCTCGCGCTGCTCTTCGCGGCGCAAATGCGGGTGGCGAATGTTGGCGATCAGCTTCTCGATCTCCAGGTCGTTCGTGTCCACGGAAGTCGCCTGATGCTCGCCCGGCAGGAACGCATTCGACCAAAGCTGCGGGCCGACTACCGGCAGCCCGGGACAGAGCGAGACGAACGCCGGAAGGTTTTCATTCTCCGTCCCCAACCCGTAGGAAACCCACGACCCCAGCGACGGCCGGACCGGCTGCTGATGGCCCGAGTGCATCATCAACAGCCCCGGCTCATGGTTCGGCGTGTCGGTGTGCATCGAGCGGATGACGCAGACGTCGTCGGCGCAGCGGGCGAGGCTCGGAAACAGCTCGCTCATCACCACGCCGCTGTGGCCGTGCGGGGCGAACTTGAACGGAGACGGCATGTAGCCCGTCCCCTTGCTGCGTCGCCCCTCCGGCTGCTCCCCTTCATGCTTGGCGAGCGCCGGCTTGGGATCGAAGGTATCGACGTGCGACGGCCCGCCGTTCATGAACAGGAAGATCACCCGCTTCGCCTTCGGGGCAAAGTGCGGCGCGGCGGCGCTTTCCTGCGACGCGGCCTGAGCCGAAGACAACAAGCCGGCCGACTGCAAGGCGCCGGCCAGTCCCAACACGCCGAAGCCGGCGCCCGTCTGTTGCAGCATCCGGCGACGGGAAAGAACGGGAGCGGTCACGGGCATCCTCGCAGGCAACAGGCGACGCATGAAATGCGTCCGCCATGTTACCACGATTTCCTGGCTCTCTCCAATGCGGAGAACAACAAATCCTCCGCACCAGTCGATCCTCTCCGCAAATCATCCTACGGCGTTTCGATGATTTCTTTGAGCACGTCGAGTTGGTCCTCTTCCATCAGCACCAGGGTCATCTCGCAGGTCAACGCCTCCAGATACCACATGTGCTGCAGGTTGAGCCCGGCGATGTTCCACGACATGTCTAAATCTTCGCCGGTGTCGTACTCGACCTCGTATCCCCCGTTTTCGCGGCGGACGATCGTGTGAGTTGTTCCCACGTGCTCGTAGTAGACCCAGATCGGCCAGACGAAGTTCCAGCCGATGATATCCCCGAAGAAGAATGTGGTCACGGGATCGCCGTCTACGACCCAGCGGACCGTCCTCGACTCCAAGCTCCAGCCGGCGGAGCCGAAGCTCTGGCACTTGGCGACCATATCGGCGTCGCCCGCTCTCGGGGAGCCGACCGTTTGCAGGCCGTGGACGGTAATGCCCTCGTCGTAGTGCAGGCGGAGGGCCGTCAAGGTGGCGATCGCGGCGCCGAGGCTGTGGCCGGTTACCCAGACCTCGCGGCCGCCGAGGTACTCGGCCGCCATCTCTTCCAGCATGACCGGGAAGATGCTGTCGGCGGCGTCCCAGAACCCTTCATGGACGTACATCCAATCGCCGCCGACGTTCACCAGCTTCGCTTTGTGGTTGGCGTCGGTGAAGTAGTCGGCGAACTGCGCCTCACTGCCGATGGAGCTGGTTCCGCGAAAGACAACGATCGCGGCGTCGCTGGTGGTCACGATGGCCCCCTCGACTCCCGAGGAGTTCATGAACGCCCGCACATCGACCACGCCTTGGGGAAGCAGCTCATCCCGCAGCTCGTCCTCGAAATCATCAACGTTCGTCGCGCCGCTGTACATGAGCATGCTGAGATACGCGAGGAAATAGGAGTTGATGATCGACGATCCGTCATTGTCGGCGTCGAAGTGGTCAAACGGCAGCGTGGGGCTGGGCGCCGGCTCCTCAGGCGGAGTCGAACCCCCGTCGTCGCGGCTGCCGCCTCCGCCGGTGGAGCCCGACACCGGCACGAACTTGCCGTCCACCAGGCGGTATCTCGTGTCGCCGAGGCGATCGCGCACGCTGGTTGAGGAGACCCGCGGCTGCTGCCGATTTCGGCTGCGAGGCGCCTCAGCCCGGGCCTGCTGCCCGAGCGACAGAATCGCGGCGAACAAAGCCAGCGACGCAGCTTTCTTGAGATTCATGATTCTTCCTTCGTTGAGTAAGTGGTTTTCGTGCGGGACGGCGTTTCGCTCCCTTGGGTCGCCAAGCGAAATCCGAGACGGCTTGTTACCGGAGAAATCAGATCCGTCTGTCTGGTAACTGCGGATTTTGAGAAGTTCGATGGAGAACGCTTGTAACGGGCGGTGCGTGCGGCCTAGAATTCTGTCGATCCTTTCCGTACCCCGCTAGCAGAACCGTTCATGCACTTTCCCGCCTTCGTTCGCGTCGCGTGTTTGTTGTTTGCTCCCGTCTCAGCCGCGCTCGCCGGCGCCGCCGCCGCCGGGGGCGAAGAACGCCAGGAGGATGAGAAACTGAGTTACCCCCAAACCAAAACCGTCGATCACGTGGACGACTACCACGGCGAAAAGATCGCCGATCCGTATCGCTGGCTGGAGGATCCCGACAGCGACGACACGCGGGCGTGGGTCGGGGCCCAGAACAAGGTGACCTTCGGCTACCTCGAGAAACTGCCGCAGCGGGAGCCGATCCGGAAGCGGCTCACAGAGCTTTGGAACTACGAGCGCTACGGCCTGCCTCGCCGCCGTCAGGAGCGGTACTTCTTCACTCGCAATGACGGGCTGCAGAACCAGAGCGTGCTCTACGTCTCCGAGGGGCTGGAGGGAGAGACGCGGGCGTTGATCGATCCGAACACGCTTTCCGAGGACGGCACAGTCGCGCTGGCCGGGTGGCGGGCCAGCGAGGACGGCAACCTGCTCGCGTACGGTTTGGCCCACGCCGGCTCGGACTGGCGGGAGTGGAAGGTGCTCGACGTGGAGACGGGCGAGCCGCTGGAGGATCACCTGAAGTGGATCAAGTTCTCCGGCGTCTCGTGGCTGCCCGACGGCAGCGGCTTCTACTACAGCCGGTACGACGAGCCGGAAGAGGGCGAAACCTTCACCGGCGCCAATTACTACCAGAAGCTCTTCTTCCACGAGTTGGGCGAGCCGCAGTCGCAGGACCAGCTCATCTATGAGCGCCCTGATGAAAAGGAGTGGGGCTTCGACGGCGAGGTGACTGAGGATGGGCGGTTCCTCATCATCTCCGTCTGGCGGGGCACGGAGCGGAAGAACCAGATCTTCTACAAAGACCTGATGGTGAAAGACGCTCCGGTGGTGGAGCTGATCACCGGGTTCGATTCCGAGTACGGCTTCCTGGGGAACGACGGCGGCGTGTTTTACTTCGTGACCGATCTGGATGCGCCGCTGCGGCGGGTGATCGCCGTCGATATCGAGCATCCCGCGCGGCTCAACTGGAGCGAGTTGATCCCGCAGGCCGACTCGGTGCTGGAAGGCGCCGGGATGGTGGGGGATTACTTCGTCGCCGCGTACCTGAAAGACGCCCGCTCGGACGTCCGCATCTTCGACCTGCAAGGCAAGCACGTCCGCGACGTAGGGCTCCCAGCGATCGGCTCCGCCGGCGGCTTCGGCGGTCGCCGCGACAGCAACGAGACCTTCTACTACTTCACCAATTACACGACTCCCACCACGATCTATCGGTATAACGTGGCCACCGGCGAGAGCAGCGTCTTTCGCGAGCCGACCGTCGATTTCAATCCCGATGACTTTGAAACCCGGCAGGTCTTCTACACCAGCAAGGACGGCGCGCGCGTGCCGATGTTCCTCACCTCCCGCAAGGGGTTGAAGCTGGACGGGAACAACCCCACCATCCTCTACGGCTACGGCGGGTTTAACATTTCGCAGTCGCCCGGCTTCTCGGTCTCTAACGTGGTCTGGCTGGAGAACGGCGGCGTGTATGCGGTCGCGGGACTGCGCGGCGGCGGCGAGTACGGCCGGGACTGGCACGAGGCGGGGATGAAGGACCGCAAGCAAAACGTCTTCGAAGACTTCATCGCCGCCGCCGCGTGGCTGATCGACAACAAGATCACGTCGTCCGATCACCTCGCCATCCGCGGCGGCAGCAACGGCGGATTACTGGTCGGCGCCGTGATGACGCAGCGGCCGGACCTCATCGCCTGCGCGCTTCCCGCGGTGGGCGTGATGGACATGCTCCGCTTCCACAAGTTCACCATTGGCTGGGCGTGGGTCAGCGAATTCGGCTCGTCCGACGACCTCGAGGAATTCAAGACGCTGCGGGCATACTCGCCGCTGCACAACCTCAAGCCGGGCGTCTCGTATCCCGCGACGCTCGTCACCACCGCCGACCATGACGACCGCGTGGTGCCGGCCCACAGCTTCAAGTTCGCCGCCGCGTTGCAGGCCGCTCACGCGGGCGAAGCGCCGGTGCTGATCCGCATCGAGACCCGGGCCGGCCACGGCGCCGGCAAGCCCACCGCCAAGATCATCGAAGAAGCCGCCGACATCCTCGCCTTCGCACTGGAGAACACGCGGTGATGAGATTTCGCGATTGCCTCGTAGACGAAACAGGCGACAATGGAGAGTGGGCTACATCCAAACCCAGACCTCATTATGCAGCTATCTCGCGAACAATTCGAAGCCGCCAAGGGCGGCGCGACCGTGCGGCTTAAAGCCGAAGACACCGAACTCGTTGTACTCCGGGCGGACCTGTTTGAGCGGGTAATGCGGACGTCCTATGACGACGGCGATTGGACTGAGGAAGAAATGCGCGCTCTTGCAGCGAGCACCTTTGACGACGCCGACACGGCAGGCCCGATTCCATGAAACGCGGCGACGTTTTTCTCACACGCGTCCGTAAGCTCACCGCAGCCCGTTGGACCGCAGGAGTTCGTCAAGCCATCGGGCGTCGGCTTCTCCCAGCCGCGGCGTGGGATCGGCGCGGTAGTCGAAGGGGAATGGAAAGCCGACCCACGGATGGAAAACGAGGATCGCGGATTGCGAGATTCGGTGCGGTCGTGATAGACCCCGGCGGCGCGACGAT
>JAHWKS010000006.1 GCA_019347795.1 Planctomycetota bacterium
ATCGATTCCCGCCTCCCCGGAACTGGCCATCACGTCAAAGCCTGCAGCCGGCGGCGGTGCGGCCTGCGAGCTGGAATCGGCCGATTCCACGCGCGGCGGCGCATCCGGCTGCTCGATCGCCCCGCCGAAGGCCGGATCGTCGCTGGTAATGAAGAGCCCTTCGCCGGGTACGGGCGCCTCGATCTGGATGAAAAGCGAGTCGCCATCGGCGGTGACATCGGCCACGCCCACGATGAACGTCGTCTTATCCAATCCGACGAAGCTGATGTTGGAGTTACGCGCCAGCGTCAACTCAATGGGAATCGGCGCCGCGGGATTCTCGCGATTGGGATTGCCGACGTACATGTGCTCCAGCCGCAAATCGCCGGGTTCGTCGAGCTGTTGGACGTCGCGGGTGTTGTCTCCCCAATCCACCGTCAGAAGAAACCCGCGCTCTCCGGGCGAGCCGAAGTTGCCCGTGACTACGGCCTCTCCCAGAGCCGTGACCTGCGAAGCCTCGATGCTCGTCAAGCGGGGCCGGCCGGGAACCGCCGCGCCGATGCCGCTGGTCACCAGTACCTTGTCGGCGGAGATAAGGCCGCCCTGGAAATCGGCGACGAATTGCCCGTCGCCGGAGACGGAAATGTCGGCGTCGAAGCCGGTGTCGCTCAGGATCAGGCTGCCGCCGGCGTTAATCAGAATGTCGCCGTCGCCGCCGGTCGCCCGCACGCGGGCGTTGATCGTCAGGTCGCCGGCGGGTCCGGCGGCCAAGGTGTTCAGGAGGATGTCGCCCCCGGCGGCGTTGAGGACTTCGGCATTGACGGCGACGGGGCCAGTGCTGTCGAGCGTGAAGGCGCCGCCGCCGAGGCCGGAGTCGGCAAGCGTGACGCCCGCCGTCACGTCCACCACGCCGATCGTGAGGAGCGAAGCGCCGCGGTAGTTGATCTGCACATTGCCCGGGCCCGCGTTCTCCGCCGCCAGCGTTGCGACATCGATCTCCAGCGGATCGCCGCTGCCGATTCCGATTGCCGCCCGCAGCGCGGCGCCGGCAGCGACGATATCGATGTCGGGATCCGGGACACTTTCGGCGATGGCGCCCTCGGATGTCACGACGGCATTTCCGCCGGCCTTGACCGAGCCAAGGAGAATATCGCCGGCGCCGGTGGTGGTCAGCCGCACGTCGCTTGCGAGACCGGCGGAGACGAGGTCCGCCTGCAAGTCGGCGCCGTCGTTCGCCACCGCGACGCCTCCCATCGCCGCATCGGCGGAAACGACCGTCAGCGGCTGGCCGCCCGTCTGCACCAGCGACAGCGGACCTTGTCCCGCGACGAGACTGGTTGCCGTGACGGGTCCGGCGGCGAGACTCGCCAGGTGCAACTCGCCGGCGATAGCCGCGATCTCTGCGGCGGTGAATCGCAGCGCCTCGGCGGCGGCGCCCACGCCCTGCAATGCTTGCAGGTTGAGCGTCCGAGCCGACAGCGTCGCGGTCGTCCCGGGGGGGTTCACGATTCCTCCGCCGGGCGCGTTCAAATCGATCTCATCGTCCGCACGAACCGAGACGACCACCAGATCGCCCGCCGCGGCGACGATCCGCACGTCGGTGCCGGGCGCCATCGCTTCGATCTGCTGCAAGGCGAGGGTGTTGGCGGCCGTTACGAACAGCCCCTCTCCGCCGACGATCGCGACGAGCTCGCTTGCCGCGATATCCAGCTCCGCCTGCGGGTCGGCTCGGCCGGCGCTGCCGGCGGCGCGGAGCGTAAGGACGTCGGCCGTGATTTGCGTGGCGTTGTCGCCATCGTCGAGAATGGCGCCGCTGTCGGCCGTGAGTTCGACCGCGCCAGGCGACGTCACCGCGACGACGGTCGCGTCGCCCGCAGAAAGGGCGATGTCCACCGCCAGCGCCGAGATGTCCTCGATGCGCGTGTCTCCGCCGGCGCGAATCAGAACCATTCCCGCGGCGGCGGCGATTCGCTGGAGCGTGATTCCGTCGAGCTCATCCAGAAGAATGTCGCCCGCGACCGCGTCGATGATGGCTTGATTGACCGAAGTGTCGAGGTCCACTCCCTGTCCCGCGTCTATGGTCAGCGCATGCGCGGTGACGTTCACCGCGGCGCCGTTGTTGTCGCGCACCGCGCCGCCGACGATCAGCGACACTCCGCCGGCGGCGGCATTGGCCGCGAGCGCGGCAAGCTGCACATCGCCTTGTCCGCCGACGTGCAGCGTGATCGCATCGGCGGCGGCGCTGGCGGTTTGGACGGTTCCCGCGGTTTGGAGGAAGCCTTCGGCGCCGGCGTTGTCCTGGTTGGCCAGCAGCGAGATCCGCCCGCTGGACGACACGTCGTCGTGCAGCATGAGGGCGTTCTGCGCGGCGAGCGTGCGATCGCCGATCAGCGTCGCCGCGCGGTGCAGCGTGATCGAGTCGCCGCGGATATCGGCCGCAGCGGACAAGCTGCCGGGACCGGTCAAGCCGAACGTGACCGCCCCGAGAGCATTGATTTCGGCGCCGGGCGCCAGCGTGGTCAACTCGCCGGAGTCGAGGCGGAAGTCAGCGACGGAATTCACGGGGCTCTGCAAGGTGAGCTGCCGTCCGGCGCGAAGCGACAGATCGAACCCCCCGCCGTCGATCGACGCGGCGAATGCGACATCGCCGGCCGCGGCGCCGGTGTCGATGGAAACCGGCCCGGTGAGCGTCACCGGCGACGCAAAGCTGATCGAATCTCCCGTGGTGACGATGTCGGCCGCGCTCGTCACGGCGCCGGGCCCTACCTGTTGAAAGGGGCCGTCGAGGTTCATGTCGGCGCCGGCGCCGAGTTGCAGCAAGCCGCCGTTGTTCAACCGCACGCCGCCCCCGCCGGCCGTCTGCACGCGTCCGGCGAACGAGATCTGGAACGTCGTCAGGTCGATCCCTCCCGAGCCGCTGGTGTTCAGAGGACCTAGAAACGCGGTGGTCGCGCCGGGGGCGCCGTTCGTTTGCATGAGCGACGCCGCCGAAAACGCCGCCGAAGCGGTGACGTCGGCCGCGCTATCGATGACGACGTCGCCCAGCGGCGCCGCCTGTCCGACGGGGCTGTCGAAACTAATGTCGCCGCTGCCCGCGAGAAGCGTTAGATCAAAGCCGCCGTCGAGGTCGCCCGCAAAGCGAATCGCGGCGCCGGCCGGAAAGGCGCCGCCGGCGGTCGTGTCCAGCGCGGCGTCGGCCTGCAACTCCGTCGGCCCGAGGATGATCTCCGCGCCCGGTGTCGCCACGGAAGCGGCGATGCGCGTCAACGACGGGTTCGTGGGCGAGCCGGCCGTGGCAGGACCGCCGGCGAACAGAAACGAATCGCTCGCCGCGTTTCCGAGCGTCACCACGCCCGTATTGCGAAAGGCCGTGGCGCCGGCGATCGTGTTGACGTCGCCGGTGAATGAAATGTCGTACCCGCCCGGCTGCGTCGCCAAGCCCGCGTCGATGGTCGCGTTTCCTTCAAAGGCGACACTGGTCTCGGTCGCGTTGATCCTCACGGTCGCCGCGTGCAGCGAATCGGCGAAGACGGCGCTTTGGCTCTGGTCGATTGTGATGCTCAAGGGCGCCGCGGCGCCCGCCGTCGCTTCAAACCGCGTGTCGCCCGTCGTGCCGGAGTTCGTGCGCAGCGTCTCGAGGGCGGCGGTGGCTGTATCGCCGTTGACGGCGTGATTGAACACGAGGTCGGCGCCGGTTACGGCGCCTCCGTCGGAGGAGTCGATCGAGACGGTGGCGCCGTCGGCGACTCGCACGTCGCCGCCGAGGGTGATGGTCCCGCTGCGAGTCGTGAGGTCGCCCGCCAGCGTGATCGGCCCCCCGGCGGAGTCGAGTGTGAGCGCCGCCGCGTCGAGTCCCGCCGTAGTGCTGAGCGGCGCATTGACGTGAATGGCGCCGGCGGAGGAGGCGCGAATCGTGAGCGGATCGGCGAACACGGCGGCGCCCACCACCGTGACCAGGCCCGTTCCATCGGTGCGGCCGATGACGATCCCGGAGAAGGTGTTGGGGACGAGGTTCGCGATGGTCGCGGCGTTGATCGTCAGCACGTCCGTGGCGGGCGCGGCGCCGGCGCCGATTTGCACGGCGTCGCTTGCTTCATCCGGCTCAAGCGTGAGCGCGAATCCGCCGCCGGTGAGATTGGCGCCCAGGTTGAAGCGATCCGCGCGAATGGTGACATTGGACGCCAGCGTCGCGGGACCCAAAAGCGTCAGCGGCGTGTCGTTCGTCGCCTCGATGAGGCCCGCCAAGGTCGTGAGCGTAGGACCCCTTGTCGGCGCATTGACCGTGGCGCCGCCGGCGAAGGTGAACTGATCGCCCGAGTCGTCGCCGAGGGTGACGGTTCCGCGATTGTCGAACGTCACCGAATTGGCGATCGTGTTGTCGGCGCCGGTGAAGCTGAGGGAGTAGCCGCCTCCGCTGGTGGTCAGCGTGGCGATCGTCGCGTTCTCCTGAAAAGCGACGGCGCCGGTGGTGTCGACCAGCGTCACAACGCCCGCGGCAACGGCGTCTTCAAACGTGGTTGAACCGCTGTGGATGACGGTCACGTCCAGCGGCTCGGCGCCGCCGACGGGACTCTCAAATACGACGGCGCCCGCCGTCCCCGCGTTGAGCCGCAGCGTCTCGGCGGCGGGGTCGGTAGCGTCGCCGTTGACTGCGCCTTCGAAGGTGATCGCCGCGCCCCCGAGGACCGCCCCGGCGTTAGTGGCGTCGACCAGCACCGATTCGCCTTTGGCCACGGCGACGGCGCCGGAGAAGCGGAGTCCGCCGCCGGCGGTGACCATGTCATCGGCGAGCGTCGTCGGTCCGTCCCGCGTGATGGAATTCGCGCCCGCGCCGGCGAGCGTGTCGAGCTGCCCCTCCACGGCGATGGCGCCGCCGGTCGCCGGAGCCTGGATCACCAGCGGGTCGCGGAAGCTGGCGGCTTCGACGATCACTTCATGGGCGCCGTCGCTGCGGCCGATCGTGATCGAGGAGAAGCCGTCATGTAGAAAGTCGATCTCGCCGTTGTCGAGGTGATATCGCAATCCGTCAAAACCGCCGCCGATCCGGATCGGCCGCCCCACGGAAAATGGCTGCAAGAGCAGCGTGCCGCCCGTGCTTTGCACGGGGGCCTCGAGCGTGATGTCGTCCGAGGTGAACGTAATGTCGCCTGAGCCGGAAGTGACGGGGGAGCCGGTGATGATCTCGGCGGTCCCGGCGTGGAGCAGGATGTCTCCGGCGCCGCCGGCCGTGATTCCCTCAAAGACGAATATGTCTCCCGCGGCGGTCACGCGAATCGAGCCATCGGCGGCGGTGGTGATCTCGATGACGGCAACGCCCTGCGTCGGCGAATCGATAAACACGCCGCCGCTTTGGCCTTGGGCCGACAAGTTATCGACTTGCACGCGGAGCGGCGCATCCTCGGCGCCGATCTCCGCGCCCGCGGCGGCGACGTTGAATGTAACCGACCCCATCGCCCCGCTGATGAGCGCATTATCAAACGCCCTGCGCACGCCGCTCCCGGCCGTAGCGCCCAGGTTCGTGATCGAAACGCCCGGCGCGGTGACGTTCCCCAGCACGATGTCGCCGCTCTCGGCGCCGGCGGCGACCTCCACGATCACCGTCCCCGTGGAGACGAGCGAGGCGCCGTTCTGCATCACGACCTGGCCGGGACCGGCCCCGCGTTGGCCGGGAATGGCGGAGGCGGAGTTCGCCAGCAGCGTCAGGTTGCCGGCCAGGGTGTCGATCGTCACTCCCGCGTCGAGAGAAATCGTCCGGCCGGCCTCCAGCGTCAGGTTCCCTCCGCCGCCGAGCACGTCGACGGTCACCAGGATGTCGCGATTGGCTTGCAGCGTGAGGTTGGCCGAGGTGGTGGCGGCGGTAATGGCGGCGGTGGAGATGGTTACGTCGTCGCCGGGATTCTCGGTGAAC
The DNA here is from genome assembly GCA_019347795.1 of Planctomycetota bacterium. GTDB lineage: Bacteria > Planctomycetota > Planctomycetia > Pirellulales > Pirellulaceae > JAHWKS01. The sequence goes on from JAHWKS010000006.1 coordinate 5,888, forward strand.
GCGTTGTTCGGTTCGATCGGCGTGGCGCCGACCGCGGCGATGGTGATATCTCGCGGGTCGAGCAGCAGCTCGCCCCGTTTTCCGCGCGGGGATGACAGATCGGCGAAGCCGCGATAGGCGAGCTTGTCCTTGCCGGACACCTCGGCGAACCCGCCGTCGCCGCCGGCGGGGCCGCCGCGTGCGGACAAGGCGCCGGCGAACCATGTCGATTCGTCGGCCCAGACAATGATGCGCCCGCCGTCGCCGCGCACAATCGCATCGGCGGCGAGCACGGTGCCCGACTCGATAATTGTCGTGCGGGCATTGGGAATGTCAGGATTGCGCCCCTGGAAATCGCCGCCGACGAGGATCGTTCCTCCGCCGGCGTCTCCAGACGCGTCGATCCGGGCCGTCTCCGTCAGGCGGATGTGCCCGCCGAGCAAGTGAATCGTTCCTCCGCGGGCGCCGGGCAGCGACGAGGACGCATTGATGACCCCCGCCACCTCCAACGTGCCGCTTCCGGCGTCGAGCACGAGCGGCGAGTCGGCGGCGCCGAAGAGCCGCACGCCGCCGTGCTGCGAGACGTGCAAACTCTCGACAGCCCGCATCTGGGCCGCTTCCGCAACAATCATCTGTTCCACGCGGATCGTCTCGGCGGCGATGATAAGCTGCTCGACGTGGAATTCGCCGGGCCCCACGAGCGCGGCGCCGGCGCCGTCTCCCGCGATTGTGAGCGAGGCGGTCGGCGGAGCGAAGTGAAGGAAGGATAATCCGTCGACGGAAGCCGTCCATGCGCCATCCGCCCAGGAAGAATGCGCCGCCAGCTCGATCGTTTCGCCCGGCAAAGAAAACTCCAGCGACCGGTTCGGCGCCACGAGCAGATCGACGATTTGATCTTCTCCCGGCGCCATGCCTACGACGCTCACGCGGCCGCCGCCGATCACGGCGTGATAGCTCCAAGGCTGCAGGCTCTCGCCTGCTGCGAATTGATGGAACGCGTCGCCGCCGGCGCCGCCGCGATAGAGGACGACATCGTTGCCGCCCGGTCCGCCGACGTCGAACGTCAGCGTGAGGCCCGCCAGGGGATCGCCCGCCGAGTAGTCTATTACGAGCGTGTCGTCGTCGCCCGAGCCGAGCAGCGTCAAGGCGCCGCTCTCGAGGGGACCCTGGAAGACGAGCGACTCATTGACAAAGACCTCGATTCCCGGCCCTTCTCCGGCGCGGCGAATGTGGAAGACATCGGCCTGACCGTCGCCCGCATAGGCGCCGGCGTCGACTACGTCCGCGGGCGCATTGGGCAACGGCTCGCGATCCACCGCGTCGGGCTGTTGGAACTCGGTGAGCGGGGCGGCGTTCAAGACCCGACGCTCTTCGAGCCGCAGGACGGAGAGGGGCGAAGCGTCGCGGCGCCAAAACTCGGGGACCGCCCGACGTCCGCGCCGGCCGTACAGGCTGGCGCGAATCCGCTGAAAGGGGGACATGTTGCGATTCCGCTAAAGTCGCTGGCTCGAGGCAGCCATCATTCTAACAACGGACTTGCCGGACGACGACGGCTTGGCGCCCGCCTGGAGAAGAACAATCGGCGTCCGCCGTGCGACTCGCGCAGGTAATGCGGGTCGGCCAAGGGACGCGGCAGCGGCCGCAGTCGGTCGTGGGGCTTATTCGGTTTCTCTCCGCTCTTCGGGAACTGCCAAGGACTTGGGTCGTAATTCGGCGCCGCGATGCCGTCGAGTCCGCGGGCGGGCCGCGTCGATGGCAAGAGACGAAGACAACGGACTGCCTTTCGCCCCCAACCTCGGCGGCGCTTATGTGGATGCGATTAGGGATGCTCGCGATGCTGCTGACGCCGCTTTCGGCGGCCCGTGCCGAGGATGAGCCCCGCGAGTATTCCGAGGCGCCCCTCCAATTCGCCGCGCCGCCTTCGGTCGAAGAGCCGTTGATCCCGCCCCCGCCGGAGGACTCGCCGGCGCCACAGGTCCAACCGCGCCAGGTCGATCTTTCGATTCGCTCGATACGCAGCGCGCGCACCAACCTGACGCCCCCGCCGGCCTTCGACGCCCAAGGAAACCCGCTCGCGGATCCGGAAGACTTCTCGGATCAACTGGTGACGGCCGAGACGATCTTCTATCCCAGCCAGTACGGACCGAACTGGGTCGAGCACACACGCTTTCCGGAGGCGGCAGGCTATTGCCACCGTCCACTGTACTTCGAGGAGCTGAACCTGGAGCGATACGGCAACTCGTTGGGACTGGCGCAGCCGGCGGTTTCCGCGGCCCAATTCTATGGCACGGTGCTGGCGCTCCCCTATATGGCGACAGTGGAGCGGCCCTGGATCTGCTACGCCCCCGAGCCGTGGTATCCTCCGCCGGGCGTCGCCGCACCGTGGCAGCCGCCGAAGCGCTACCCATTGCGGCTCGACTCCGCCGCGGTGGAAGCAGCGACTGTCACGGGGCTGATCCTCGCACTGCCGTGATCTAGAGCGAGAACCGGAACGTCTGCGTGAGATAGCGGCGCAGCCGCGTCGCCAGCGATTGCGGCGCGACGGCGATGCGAACTTGCCCGCGGGATCCGACTTGCGTCCCGGGCGGAAGATCTTTTACAGCGATGCGTGCGGCGTAAATCGAGCGGGCGTGCTCGACGTCGGCGGACGATTCCTTCGGCTGCCATAGCAGTTCGCGGGATAGGCCGGAATGAAGACGCTGATTGCTTCCCGCGATTTGCACAACCGCGCCGTCGAGGACGCGGCCGGGCGTCGCGTCCAGCTTCAGTCGCGCGTGCTGCCGTGCGCGGATCAAGCCCGCATCACGTTGCGGGATGTGGACCATCGCCGTCAGATTGTCCGCGTCTCCGATGAGGCACACGAGCGTGCCTGTCTCCAGGTAAGCGTGGGAGTTCTCCGCATCGAGCGGCGAGCCGGACCAGACGGGTAAAGAGTCGCTCGCCGACGTTTCGTTTTGCCGCGGAGGCGGAATAACAGCCCCGGCCTGCGGGGCGACGAGCGTCAGCCGGCGTTGATCGTTACGGCGCTGGCCTAAGCGGTTCTCCGCATCCGCGAGGGCCTCGCGGACCGTGGGAAGGGACGCCGCGGCTTCGGCCGCAAGCGCCGCAGAAGTATCGTGGCGTTCGACTTCGAGGTGATCGAGCCGTCGGCGAAGCTCGCGCACCCGCGCTTCGAGCTGCGCGATCTCTGCGGCCATCTCGTAGTTGACAAGATGACCTAGCGCCTGGCCGGCGGAGACGCGCTGGCCCGGCGAGACGCTCGGCATCCAGATTCCCGGAACGGTGACGTACACCGGCTGTGCCTTGGCGGGAACAAGCACCGCCGGCGCCGACACCCGCTGCGGCAAAGGGAGCCAAAGCAACACCGCCATGACCGCCGCCGCGCCGCAGACGGTCGCCGCGACGCGCGTGCGGGAGATGTTCCGTCCCCGCGCCGGATCGCCGGCGGCACGCGCGGCAAACAGGATCGGCCCGGAAAGGACGCGGGCGATCACGATCACCGCGAGCATCCCCGCCGCCGCTCCCAGCCCGTGCGGCTGCAGCACGCGGTAGAGAAGCCACAGGATGGCGATCACTACGAACCACGTGTAGGCGATGCTCGCCACGGCGTAGGCGCCCAGCAGCACGCGCCCCCGCAGCGGCCGGCTTTCCTCGTGGTCGCTCCCTCCCAGACACAGCCGGGCCAAGCCGCGGCGGACGATCTCCCGCGAACGCTGCCGCAGGTTCGCCACGCCCAGCGCGTCCGAAAGCAGGTAATAGCCGTCGTACCGCAGGAGCGGATTGGCGTTGAAGACGATCGTCCCCACGGAGCAGACGACCATTACGTTGAGGCACAAATCGTGGAGCAATCCTGGACGCGAGAACGACCAGAGGAGCGCGGCGACGGCGGCCAGCACCAGCTCCACGTATACCCCCGCTGCGGCGACGGCGGCGCGGCGCCGGCGGCTGGGAAAGGTCCAGGAGTCGGAAACGTCGCAGTAGAGGCAGGGGGTGAACACCAGCAGCATCAGCCCGATTTCATGGCATTCGCCGCCGAGGCGTTTGCAGGCCAGGGCGTGCCCCAACTCGTGCAGCACCTTGACGCCCGCCAGAGAGACCATCAGGAGAACCAGGTTCTCCGCGCGAAAGAAGTCGGAGAGCTGCGGCAGGCGGGCGAGAAGCTCATCCGTACTCGCCGCCGCCAATGTCGCCGCGATCGCCACGAGCAACAAACCGGCGAAGACCGCCCACGTCGAAAACAACCAACCGCAGTACGGCCCGATCGCGCGGAGGAACCGCTCCGGATCAACGCCGCGAAAGCGAATCGCCAGCGGGTTCGTCCACGCCTGAATGAGCGACCGGCGCCGGCGGCTGCGGGCGCGGGTCAGCATCCGCCGGCTCTGCCCGGGCGCATCGCCGATCAAAAGCCCCTCCCGGTGCAACCGCCCGAGAAACGCCTCCAGTCGCGGGAACGACAGCCGCTGCGGTGCGAAGCGTCGCTCAAAGCGGCTGCGAATGTCCGCCAAGCTGGCTGTTCCGTCGAGCATCTGAAGAATCGCGAACTCCTCCGCCTCCAGGCGTCGGTACTCCAGCGTGAGCGGATCTTTCACGACCCACACCGGCCGCTCTTCCGCCGCCTGCGAGAACACTCTCAAATCTGGCCGGCGGCGAAGCGTCACCGGCCGCCCTGTGGCAGAAACGTTCTCGGGATGCGAAGCGGCGGGCATGGCCGAGTTTATCGCCCAGGTCTATCGACCAGGCGGCTGAATGATCATGGCGCCTTTCAAGCCGGGGCGGAGCCGACCGGCGGAATTGTCGATTTCGGCCCATACGCGGATTTGCGCGTTCACGGGATCTACCACGGGATCGACGAACACAATTTCGCCCGGGAATTGGGCCTTCCGCTCGGGTAGCTCGATGGTCAAAGTGACCGGCGCCCCGTGCAAGTCGACCGGCGCCAACGCCGCCTCCACGTAGCCTTCGACGCGGAGTCGGTCGATGCGCACCAGCCGTAACACGGGGACCCCCGGCTCGACCCATTCCCCGGCGTGCTTCTTGACCTCGACCACCACGCCTCCGACCGGCGCGACGATCTTCCTCCGCCGCAGGGCCAGCTCCGCCGCCTCCAACGCGTGCTGCTTGAGGCGCACATTGAGCTTCGCAATCTGGCGGCGATGCTGGGCCTGCTGCACCTCCAGCGCCGACCGCTCGGCCACGAGCCGCAGCCGATCCACCTCCGACTGCGAAACCGCGTCGGGAAACTTCGCCTTCAGCTCGGTGTTACGGCGCAGCTCGGTCTGAGCCACCGCGAGTGTCTTCTCGGCCACCTGCGTGAGCACGTCGTTCTCCGCTTCCTGCGTGGCGATGGCCAATTCCGCTTCCGCCTGGGCGTGCGCCAGCCGGGCTTCCGAGTCCTCAACCTGGGCTAGCACGTCGCCTTCGGCCACCTTCGCCCCCGGACGCACCGCGACCGAGGCCAACAGCCCCGTTTCCCGCGCGGCCAGGTCGATCTCTTCACTTACGCGAAGCAGCACCGAAGGCACGCGGATCGGCTCTTGGGCGGCGAGCGACGAGACCGTCGCCGTCCAGGCGCCCGCGAGGACGAACATTGTGAAACCCTTCATGGCTTCGACCTCCATAAAAACGGCTAAAACCAGAGGCCGCGCTGCGCCGCCTCCCAAAGCCCATGGAGCCAGACATATCCCACCGATCGGCGCCCGCAGTGAATCTTCGCCTTCACCACGGTTCCCGGCCGAGGTGCCAGCAATGTCTTGCCGTCGGCCAACGCGACGATGCGCGACTGCGCCTGATCGTCGGCGCGGGCGTCGGCCGTCAGGGATACCTCGACGATCCGCCCCCGATGCACGACCGCCGGGTCCGCCTCGCAAACGAACGAGACCTCCAGCGGGTTCTCCGACGCGCGGCGGGCCTCAGCGACATGACCCATCCGCCGGTCCGGGACCTCCAGCTCCACCACCCACGGGCCCTGCAAGTCGGCGACGGTCATCAGCACCTGCCCCCGCGAAACGGGGCGCGACTCCAGCCTTCGCTCCACGTCCCACGTAATGACGACGCCGTCCAGCGGGCTACGGATTGTCAAACTGGCCTGTCGCTGCCGAAGCACATCGCGTTGGGCGCGCAGCCCTCCGAGCGCCTCCTCGACTTCCTCCTTCTCGGCGGTCCAGCGGCGGGGGCGGTCTTCCGCTCCGTCGCGGCCGGCCGAGTCCTCCAGGCGGAGCGACTCGATGGCCGAGAGCCGCTTTTGCGCTGTTTGAATCTCCCCCTCGATGCGGCGAAATTCGAAATCGAGCTTGGGATCACGAAGCACTGCCAACGGCTCATCGCGACGAACTCGCCGATCGTGTTTCGCCAGGAGCTCCACCACCACACCGTCGCTGGGGGCGAAGACGTGGCGCCGCAACTGCGGCTGAAGTTGACCCGAAGCCTCCACGGCGAAGTCGGCCGGAATGGTCGCCAGCGCCGCAATCACGAGCGCCGCCACGGCTGCGGCGACGGCCCACTTCGGCAGCGTCCGCAGCCAAGCGACGCTCCCCATGCGTCGCCACAGTCCCGCCAGCGGGATGCGGTCCAACTCCAACGCCGGCGCCAGCGCCGCCGCGGCGTGCGGCGCCAGCAACTCCGCCCGATGACGCGCCTCCTCGTCCAGCCGCGACGAAAAATGCTCCACGATTAACACGCCCAGCGGCGGATCGTCGTGATGGATGGGGTCATCTGCGTTGCTCGACTCGCCGACACGCAACGGAAAGGCGCCGAAAGTGCGGCACGCCGAGTCGTCCAGATGCGCCTGGAGCATCTCTTCGATCTGCGGCGCAAGCGAGACGTCTTCCTCGCTGCCGCTCGACCAGATCGCCGCGCCGGACGCCAGCGCCGCCTCCGCTAGACGCTCCAGCCGACGAACCTCGTTGGCCCGGCGGTCGAACCAGTCCACGCCGCTGATCGATTGCATCCGGCAGCGGCCATGACGAACGACGGCCACGCTCACGCGATCGCAGTCTAGCGCGACGCGTGCTTCGTTCGCCGTGGCCGTCGCCGTATCCGCCAATTCCATTCGGCCGGTCGTTTCGCGGAGGAACCGCTCCATCCGCCGCCAGGCAGTTTGCTCGTCCCGCAGCCGGCAGAATTGCACTCGGCGATAATGGTCGGCCGCCAGCCCCGCCACCTCGCCGAGCAGCCGCCCGCTCTCGCGAAGCTCATCCGCTGCCGTTGCGGGCCCATGAAAGATCTCCAGCAGAGCCGCGGCCTCGCCTTCGACCATCACCGGCGTCAGGACGAGCCACAGCGGTGAGGGGTTTGCTCCCGCTTCACGCTCTGCCGGACCGGACTGCGGGGCAATGGTCTTCGCCGCTCCCCCCCGCATCGCCTCGTCCAGTAGGTACGCGTGCCGGAGCTGATCTTCCCGGCTCTCGGGAAGCCGCGTTTCGCGGAAGTTAATCTGATGCTCCAGGTGGAGCAGTCCCTGCGAAGTGCGGGTCCAGACGGCGCCGCCGAGCGCCCCCAATGCCCGTACGGCGCGGTCCAGCAGCTCGGCGTGAAACTGCGGCGACGCGATCTCCGACTCGGCCAACGAGGCGATCTCCTCAAGAAACGCCTCGATCTCCCGCCACGAGGGGGCGGCGCCGGCGTTTTTCCGGGAGAGGGAGTCGGGAGTCATCACAACGCCTAAATATAACGCATCGACCCGGCTTTGCTTCACATTGTGAATCTGCACGGTTTAGGAAAGCTGTGCGGATCGAATGGCTTTTGTAGCTTTTACCGGTTGTACGGCGCCGATGTCGAACGATGAGTGTCAATCGCGCCCATGCTGTTTTCGGGCTGCCGCCGAGGATCGCTATTGCTTCGCCGATGACCGATTCGTCCCGTCTCTCTCGCGTGCTGCTGTTAACCGCCGTACTGGCGGCCGGCTGTCACTTGCGCAAGGAGGGTCAGTTCCTCAACGACGACCTGGAAAGTTATTGCCGCTCCGCCGCCGACACGGAATACGGCGACGTCGCCGCGGTGGCGTACGAAACGCCGCCTGCCGAGTTGCCTCCGCTGACGCTCCAGCACCCGGGATCGATCCCGCACTTCGACCTGACACTGCAAGAGGCGGTGCAGATCGCGATCTCCAATTCTAAGGTGCTCCGCGACCTGGGAGGCACGGTGCTGCGAGGCACGAACTCGGTCGAGACGATCCACGATCCGGCCATTCAGGAAACCGACCCACGCTTCGGCCCCGCCGCTGCGCTGGCCGCCTTCGACGTCGAGTATCTGCAATCCGCGCAGTTTGAGAACAACGATCGCGCGCTCAACAACATCTTCTTTGGCGGCGGGACGCGCATCTTCAAGCAGGACTTGATTACCTGGCAGTCGGAGCTGCGGAAGCGAAGCGCCAGCGGCTCGCAGTTCTTGCTGCGGCAGAATACGGAGTACGACAACAACAACTCCCCCGGCAACGCGTTTCCGAACGTGTGGAACGTGAATTACGAGATGCAGGTCCGGCATCCGCTCTTGCAAGGGGGCGGGGCGAAGTTCAACCGCATCGCCGGTCCCGGCGCGGCGCCCGGCGTTTACAACGGCGTAGTGATCGCGAGGATCAACACGAACGTCAGCCTCACGGAATTTCAGGCAGGATTGCGAAACCTGGTGAGCGACGTCGAAAACGCCTACTGGGACCTCTACTTCGCCTATCGCGACCTGGACGCCAAGATCGACGCCCGCGATCAAACGTTGGCCACGTGGCGGCTCACATTGGCCCGCGCTCAGGCCGGCCGGCGCGGCGGAGAAGAGGAAAAGCAGAACCAGGCCCTGGAGCAGTATCACCGCTTCCAGGCCGACGTGCAGAATGCCCTGGCAGGCCGGCCGGGAGACGGGACCCGCAACGGCAACGGCGCCACGCCCGGCGTCTTTCGCGCGCAGGGGGGCGTGCAAACGGCCGAGCGGCGATTGCGGCTGATCCTTGGACTGCAGATCACCGACGGCCGCCTGATCCGCCCCATCGAGGAGCCGGCCCTGGCGCCGGTGATTTTTGATTGGGATGAGATCACCACCGAGGCGCTCTATCGCCGCGCCGAACTGCAGCGGCAGCGGGAAATGGTCCGCCTGCGCGAGATGGAGTTGCTCGCCTCTAAGAACCACCTGTTGCCGCAGTTCGACGCTTTCGGCCTGTATCGCTGGCGCGGCTTCGGCGATGACCTGATCGGCCCCGCTCACGCGCCCGACCGCTTCGACAACGCCTACGCCAACCTCGCCAGCGGCGACTTTCAGGAATGGCAGATGGGCTTCGAGATGCTGTTCCCGGTCGGCTTCCGCCGCGCCCACATGGCTGTGCGGAACGCGCAGTTACGGGTGGTCCGGGAACGGGTGATTCTCGAGGAGCAGCAGCGGCAAATCCTGCGGGATCTGGCCGACCAGTTGGCGGAGGTCGATCGGGCGTTTGCCGTCGCTCGCACCACGTTCAATCGCCGGGCCGCGGCGCTTCGCGAGCTGGCCGTGCTGAGGGCCAAGGAAGAGGAGGACCTGGAAGTGGATATCGACCAGATCCTCGATGCGCATCGCCGCATCGCCGACGCCGAGATCGCCCTGCACCGGGCGCTGGTGGAATACGCGCTGGCGGTGAAGAACGTCCACTTCGAGAAGGGATCGCTGCTGGAATACTGCGGCGTGCACCTGACCGAAGACCTGCCGCACGCCGAGCCGCACGCGGCGTTGCCTCGGCCTTCTTCGCGCGAGTTGACGGATTACGTGTTCGATCATCCGGAGCGGATCATCACCGAACCCGTCGAAGCCCCGCCCGGCCTTCCCGACGCGGGGGCCCCCCGTGGCGAGTTGCCGCCGCCCCGGCCGCCCCCGGGGACTCCCGGGCCGCCGCTGCGGCTGGAGCCGCCGAACGCGATGATGGCGCCGCCGCGACGTTTGCCCCCGGCCGGCCGAAGTCCCTCGATGCCCGTTCGGCTGACGCCGGTTCGATCCGTCCTCTCCAAAGCCTTGAATCCGTGACCTGTTCCATGCATTGCCGACGCAGGAGTATCGCCTGGCTCATCGCCGTCGCGATGGCGTGCGCCGGCTGCTCGGGCATTCCCAAACAGGAGCCGCCGCCTCCCAATCCCGTTCCCGCTTCGAGCGAGACGACGGTGGTGGTGAACTCGGGCGACGAATGCTGCAAGACGTCGATCTGGGACATCCTCGGCGTGCCGCAGGCGGCGAAGGTGACGGCCTTCGTGCTGCGCCGCGTACGAAGCCGCCTTGGCGCCCGCTTCCCGGGCCTGGAGCCGCAGCCGGAGTTGCTGCCTTTAGCGGACCCGGCAAACTTGGACTCCCCTTATCCCAGCGTGGCGGTGGCGGCGGAAGTGAAGGCCGAGGAAGACGCCGCGCCGCAGAAGATCAAGGCCATCACCTACTTGGCCACGATCGGCTGTTCCGGCTGCTATCCGGAGGTTGAGAAGGCGTTGTTGGCCAGCCTGGACGACTGTAACGAGGACGTCCGCTACGCCACGGTCGTCGCCCTGCGTGAGACGGCGGGAAGTCCCTGCAAAGTCTGCAAGGCCGCCGCCTGCTGCAGCCCGGCCATCATGCGGAAGCTGGAAGAATTGGCGTACGAGGCGGACGGCTTCGGCTGCTATAAGGAGACATCGCCTCGCGTGCGGCGGATGGCCCGGCTGGCGATGCGCGGGTGCGGCGGGGTGGTGATCGCCGAGCCGGCGCCGGAGAAGTTGGAAGGGCCCACGCCCGCCGATCTCGAAGGTCCGACCCCGGCCGGTCGCGCGGGGCCGGAACCCCCGCCGCCGACGCCTCCTCCGGGGCCGACCGCTCAGCGCGGTAGCGAATCTGCCGAGCCGACCGGCGTGCGATCGGTGCTGGTGACTTCGCCGAGCAACTGCTGCACGCAGCGGGATGCGCCTCCCGCGCACGGGATTGCGGTGGTTGTGAACGGCGAAGCGATCTCCTATGCGGCGATCGCCGAGGAAGTCGAGCGGCGCCGGACCACCGGCGACGCCGCCGCACTGGACGCGGCCGTTGTGTGGAACGACGTGTTGGCAGAGGCGATCGATCGCAAGCTGCTCTGCCAGGACGCGCGGCGGGCGGGATTCGTCTCGGCCGTTGCTCAAGCGTCGTATCAGCAAGCGCCGAGTTCGCCGGCCGCTGTCGAGGCGGAAGCCCGCCTTGCGGAGCAATGGCTGCAAACCCGGGCGCCGGTGAACGAGGCGGTTTCGCCGCAGGAGTTGTGGACGTTCTATCGCGCGAACGTCGCGCGGTTTCGCCGGCCGGCGCAGGTTCGCTATGAGAGCATCGCGGCCCCGCTGGCGCAGTTCTCCTCCCGAGCTTCTGCCCGGGAGGCAATTGCGTATCTCCGGGATGAGGCGGTGGGCGCCAGCGACGGGTATCCGCCGCCGGAGATCGCGTCGGCCGTGGCGGCCTCGCACGACTGGACCAGCGTCGAGGTTCTTCCTTCGCCGGCGGTGAAGCAAGCGCTCCTGACGATGCAGATTGGCGCGGTGAGCCCGGTGTTGGAAACGACCGACGGTTTCCTGGTGGTCCGGATGCTCGAGCGCCGCCCGCCGCAGACGTTGCCATGGAGTGAGGCGTCGGAGCTGGTGCGCCGGGAAATCCTCTCGCTCCGCCGGTCGCAAGCGGCGCAGAGCTACGTGGAAAGCCTGCGTCGCGGCGCGCAGGTTTGGAGCCTGCCCGACTGAGAGAGTATAGTGCTGGCGGGAGATGCGAACGACTTCTTGCGGCGAGGGATGATGGACCCCAGGCTTTCCTCCGTGCGGGCGCAGCGCGGCGGCTGGCGCGGCGACCGCAGCCCCGCCCGCGCGCCGGCCCGGCGCCGCTGGCAACGGGACTGGACGACCCAAACCCAGCGCGAATCCCAGCGCGGTGCGCTGTTGCGGCGGCTGCGCTTCGGCGGCTCGCTGGCAGTATGCGTTGCGCTGATCGCGTTGCTGGTTTACGTGCTCACCTACGCGCCTCGGCAAACGCCGATGCTGGTGATCTTCGCTCCGGCGTACGAGGCGCCCCTGCCGCCGTTGGCGTGGTCGCAGGAGGATGCGGCCCGGCTGGCGGCGCTGGACGGCCAGATCCTGGCGATCGAAGACGACTCAGAAGCCTGGCGAACGCTCGACCGCGGACTCCGCTCCCTCCCGCGGCAATTGCGCCGCCTCGCGGAGCGCGGCTCAGCTCGCGACGGCGTAATCATCTACCTCGCCATGCACGGCGCCGTGGACGACTCCGGCCGGCCGTGCCTGATACCGCCCGGCGCGTCGCCGCTGGCGTCCGAGACATGGCTGCCGGTCGGCGATCTGATCGCCCGCATCGAGCAGACGCCGGACCTAAAGCAGCGGCCGAAGCTGCTTGTGATCGACGCGGTGCGACAACTTACGAATCCGAATGCGGGCGTGCTGTACAACACGTTCGCACAGCGAGTGACGGAGCTGATCGAGGAGACGCGCCCTGCCGGCCTGGCGGTGCTGCTGTCGGTCGGAGCCGGCGAGCGGAGCTGGGTTTCCCGCGACATGGAAGGCGCCGTTTTCGCCCATTTTTTCCAGCAGGGCTTGGCGGGCGGGGCGGACCAGCCCGAGTTCGGCAACGCCGACCGCAGCGTCTCGCTGCACGAGTTGTCCCGTTATCTTCGCCGCCGCGTCAATGCGTGGGCGGGGTCAAACCGCGCCGCGGTGCAGCAGCCGTTGCTCCTGCCGGCCGACGCCGCCGACATACACGTCACGTGGGCGATGAGCAATCGGTCGCGAAGTCGGCTCAACGCGCAGCCCACGACCAGGACCGCATCGCCGGCGCCCGCCATCAATGTCAACGCGTTGTGGCTGCGGCGCGATGCGCTCGATATCGCCGACGCCCGTCGTTTCGCCCCGCTGGCGTGGCGCGACTTCGAGCACAAGCTGCTCTGGCTGGAACAGGCCACGGAGGCCGGCGCGGCCTACGCTTCGCAAGCAGCGGCCGCCGCGGGAGAGCTGGACGCGTGGCTGACGGAAGTCGAGGGGCGGGTTGCCGCCGCCTCGCAACCAGGAAACCTTGCGATGCGGGAGATGGCGTTCCGCGGCC
>JAHWKS010000505.1 GCA_019347795.1 Planctomycetota bacterium
CTTACCCCGCCCCACCCGGCCGCTACCGCGTCCGACCTCCCCACACAGGGGAGGTGAAGGACATTAGTTTCTCGAATTGTCCTTAGCGGCGGTTCTCCGGCGTGTCGGGGACTTGCTCGATCAGCTCGTTGGGCTTGCCTTCTCGCTTGCGGAGCGTGAAGGCGTCGTAGAGGCGGCCCACGGCGGTGCGGGCTTCATACCGCAGCTCGTCGCCGTCCACGGTGATGATCTGATAGAGCTGCGTGTTCTCCGCCGCGCGGCGCATGAAGGGCTCGCGATCGAGCGTATACATCTTCGGGCCGCTCACCGAGACGACGTAGAGCGTGCCGGCCTCCTCGTCGAAGTTCGTGGCGCCGGTGGGCACGTTCTTGTGCGTCATCAGCCCGCTGCGGGCATAGCTGTGGTCATGCCCTTGCAGCACCAGGTCTACGCGGTGCTTGTCGAAGATCGGCTGCCATAACTCTCGCAGGCCGGGATTGTCGCGGCCGCGGGAAGCGGAGTAGATCGGGTGATGGAACGTGATCACCGTCCAGCGGTTCGGGTTATCCGCCAGGACGGATTCCAGCCACGCAACCTGCGCTTCCTGCTTCTCGTTCGAGTTGAGCGAGATCACCCGCACCCCCTGGTAGTCGATCCAGTAGACCGTTTCCTTAAATCCCTCGGGCCCGTTCTGCGGAAACGCGAACACCGCCGGCCAGTGCGGCGTGAGCGCCCGCTCGCCGGAGGCGCTGGAGTACTCGTGATTGCCGGGGGTGGCGATGCAGGAGGCCATGCGGTGGATGTGACTGCCGGCGTAGAACCATTCGCCCCACTCGCCGTCGTTGGTGGCGCGGTTCACCAGGTCCCCGGCGTGCAGGAGAAAGGCCGCCTTGGGGGCGTCGCGGTACGCCTCTCGCACCACGCGCGACCAGTACGACTTGATCTCGTTCTGCGCATCGCCGAAATAGACGAAGGTGAACGGCTCAGGCTTCTCCGAGGCGGTGGAGAACTGCGACCACTCGCTCCAGTTCTCGCCGTCCCCCACGCGGTACGCGTACCGCGTCTGGGGCTTGAGCTTCTCGAAGACGGCCGAGTGATAATGCGCCTCGCCCAGGTTCGTCTCCAGCTTGGATGTTTCCGCCTCCACTCGAGCTGCCTTAAAACTGAAAAAGGGGCCGTCCTCCGCCACCGCGACTTCCGCGAAAGCGCGATGAACCGAGGTGTCCGTCCGCCACGTGACCGCCTGCGTCGCGGCCGGATCGCCATTCCAGGTGAGCACAATCCGGTCGGGAATGGCCGAAGGCCGATACGCCTCCTTATCCGGCACGCGCTGAGGCTCAGGATGCGCGTGTCCCTCGTGTCCGAGGACGCCCGGCGCCGTCGCCAGGACGCCGAGGGTCAAAAAGACGAACGATTGCAGCAATACTCTTGGCATGAGAAATCTCCGCGTCATACGAATGCGACGTTAGTAGGCAACCTTTTATATCACAACTCCCTTCAATGACATGCCCTGCACTCCGTCGATGAGCGGTCGAGAGCATCGTGGCGGTAGGCGAAGTTTCACCGGCCGGTGAGAAACCGGCGCGGGAATTGCTCCGAAGTTCCCGATGCCAAACCTGCTCGGCGGCGGGCCTCCGAGACCTCTTGGGACGAAGGGATCGTGTCATGGCCGCGCTGTATTTGCGTCGAGTGATGGGAGTCGCCGTTCTCGCATTATCCGCGGCGACGCCTGCGGCGGGCGAGGAGTCGCTGCGAAACAGCACTTCGTTGAGCTTCGTCCCCGCCGACGCGGCATTCTTCCGCGCCTGCCTCCGCACGCGGGAGCAATTCGACGCTGTGGTCGAGAGCGAGGCGATGCGGCGCGTGGCCGAGGCGCCCAATATGGCCCGCTGGCTGGCGATGGTCCGCGAGCAGTGGCAGGACCCCGATCGTGGCGGATTGAAGGCGTGGCTGGAGCAGCCGGAGAATCGCGAGTTGGCCGAGTTCGCCATCGACGCCGTCTCGCATGAAATCTTCTGGTACGGGGACGCCGCCTTCGCCGACGCCCTGGACCTTTCCGCCTACGTGAACCAGTCGGCCGCCTCGGCGCAGCTTGCCGCGCTGCGTCAGGGCCGCTCGCCGGAAGAGGCGGAGCAGGCCGCCGCGAACGCCGCGTTGCGCATCCTGGCTCAAGATCCCGACGGCTTGTGCGTTCCGGCGGTGGTGGTCGGCTTCAAAGTGACCGACGCAGACCGTGCGCAGCGACAGCTCGCGCGGCTGGAGGAAGGACTGAAATCTCTGCTCGCGCAACAAACAGAGTTGGGGGAGCGGCTGCGTCGCGAGCAAGTGGCCGGCGCCGAGTTTCTCACGTGGCGGCTCGACGGCTCTCTATTGCCGTGGGACCTCGTGTCTAAGGGAGACGCCAAGGACGCTGATCCGCGGCTGCGTGAGCGGCTTCAAGCCGTCCTCAAGACGAAGAAGGCGACCGTCAGTCTCGGCGTCCTCGGCGATTACCTGCTTCTGTCGGTCGGCGAAGACAATCAGCATCTGGCGACCCTCGGCCAGGGACCGCTCTTGATCGACCGGCCGGAGCTGGCGCCGCTGCGGGACATGGGCGATCGCCCGGTCACGGGCGTCGTGTACGTCAGCCAGGCGTACCGTGAGCGGGCCGCGGCGGCGAATCAACATCAGCTTTTCGGTTCCTTCTTCGTCGAGGAGTTGCTGAAGCATCCAAAGGCTCAGGGGGAGCACCTGGGGGTGGTGCTGGATGAGAAGACGCGCGCGGACTTGACCGCCGACCTGAAGTTGCTGGCTCAGGACATCTCCGCCGCGGCGTGGTCGCATGGCGCCTCCTTGCGGTTCACCTTCCTCACGCCGCGCGGCTACGAAGGGTATTGGTACGACTGGTCCGAGAACGGACTCCTCGACCCCGAACAGCCGCTCACGATTCTCGACCACGTGGGAGACAACCCGGTCGCTTTCTTCGCGCTGCGGCGGAAGGTCACGGGAGAGGACTACGACCAGACGGTGAAGTGGGTGGGGAAAGCGGAGAGCCACTTTGAAAGAATCGTCGTCCCGCAGTGGGCCGAGCCGCAGCAAGCGTCGTACGCCTCGCTTCGCGAGCAGTGGCAGGCGCTCTGGGCGGAGCTCGATCGCGCGACGCGGGAGATGATCCTTCCCGCCCTGGACGGACAATCAGCGCTGGTGCTCACGCAGCGGACGCCCCGAGCGACGGAATCCGCCGAAGGCGAAAGCGCGGAGCCGCCGCGCTCGGAGTCGCCGAGACTTGCGTTGGCCCTCATGTGCGGCGTGAGCGACGCGGAGAAGTTTCAAGAGGGACTGCGGACGTACCTCGCCGTCGCCCGGGAAGTTTGGGAGGGAGTGCGGGACCTGATCCACGACGTGCGCGCGGAGGCCCGAGCGGAAACCGGCGTGCGCGACGTCGCGCTCCCCGAGATTCCCGACAGCGAGATCCTGCTGCCGGAAAAGCGCGACTTGACGCACGGGACGATGTGGCTCTACTCGCTGCCCGATTGGCGACGGAACGCCGAGCCGCGGGCGCCCAACCTGGCGCTCTCGGACGAGTTTGTGGTGTTGTCGCTGCGGCCGGAGGTTTCCGCCCGCCTCTTGGAAAGCGGGGCCTTTGAGGACGCGGGGCCGCTGGCCGACCTCGATCGAGCGTTGGCGGCCGCCGCCTATCTCGACTTCCCGCAACTCGTGGACGTTGTTCAGCCGCGGTTGGAGAAGGCGGTTGATCGGGCGCGCGAGCGGCGAGCGGAGCGAGAACGGGAGGCCCGTGCGGAAGCCGGTTCACGGACCCCGTCACGCGCGGCAACTCCGCGAGCGGCGCCGGCGGCTGCTTCGCGGGTTCCGACGCCTCCGCCCGCGACGCGATCCTCGACGCCGGCAAGCCGTCGCGTCGAGGAGTCGCAGACGCCGCACGACGACAAGCCGGCCTTGCGACTGGCGCTGGACGTGCTGCGCTGCTTCCGCGGCTTCGCCTGCGCGACTTACGCCGAAGGGGACGCGACCGTGACGCACTACGAGCTGCGTTTCCAGGACATGGCGCGCGAGGAGACAAAGCCGCGGCCGGCGGCGCCGCCGGAGAATCGCTAGGATCGTCGCCGGCGGTCTCGGCCGGCAGGCATGGCCGGATGGTTTTCTTTTCGCCACGTGTTCGCGTTTGACAACGCTCCCGGGCGGCCTATGTTTCAATCAGGCTGCAATCCAGGCCCGCCGAGCCGACAGGGACGCAATCGCGTGCAGCCGGCCGTCCGCCTTCCCGGCTCCCTCGACTCGGAGCCTCCGGGAGAATCGCCATGACCGCGGAGATCACTGCCCAGGCCGAGCTCCTCGAGGCGCCTTCGCCCCAGGCGCGGTCGATCCTGGTGATCGAAGACGACCAGGGACAGCGGGAAGCGTTGATCTTCCGCCTCTCCCGCGTCGGCTACCGGGTCCGCGCGGCCGGCGCGGGGCGCGAAGGCTTGGCGATGGCCCGCGAGGATCGGCCCCACCTGGTGCTGCTGGATCTGCGGCTTCCGGATGTGGAAGGCTTCGCGATCGGCGAGGCCCTGGCCGACGATCCCCGCACGTGCGGCGTGCCGGTAATCGTGCTCAGCGCGATGGAGCGGCCCGACATCATCCGCCGCACCCGCGCCGCCGGCTGCCAATACTTCGTCCGCAAGCCGTACGACCCGAACGCGCTGTTGGTGCTGATCGAATCCGCCATCGCCGAAGCAGCAGGCTGGTAAGCGGAATGTCCAGAGGAAGTCGGGGGCGACGGCCGGGATCGGTGTGGGAATCCTTTGGGACGTGCTTCTTTCAGGGGCGCGCCGACGGGGCGCCGGCGACGGCCCGATCCATCTCTTCGCGGCTCCACCGGGGAACTTCCAGGCCGTCGTGCTTCAGCAGCGCCTCGAACCACAGTTGGGCCATGATCTCGTTGCCGAGGGGGCCGGGATGCAACCGATCACGGGCGAAAGCTTGGGGGTAATGCCGCTTTGTCGGCGTCCACACATCCGGGCCGGCATGCACGTGCGGGTCTTCCCCCTTCAGGAACTCGGCGAGGGCGAGCCGCTCGTTGCCGATCTCCGGCTCC
>JAHWKS010000506.1 GCA_019347795.1 Planctomycetota bacterium
TCAGGGGTCAGGGGTCAGGGGTCAGGGGTCAGGGGTCAGGGGTCAGGGGTCAGGAAGTCAGGGGTCAGGAGTCAGGAGTCAGGGGTCAGGGGTCAGGGGTCAGGAGTGGCGCCGGAAGGAATTTCTTCAACTCTCACAACGTGAGCTAACGCGATGTGCTCCAAGTGTTCGGCAACACCATTGCTCCCACCGACACCAATAACGAATCGCGATCTCAATACGATGACCTGATCGGGATGATGAATCTCATACGATTTGCCGTCGGTGGTGTACACACGAAACGCCTCGAACGGTTGCCGGCGCACCAACTCTCGCAGGTGTTCGGCTCTCATGTTTGCGGTCCCAAATCAAGTTCGCATTTCTCACGTTCGCCTTCCATGCATTCCCAGCCGGTTGCTGAGGAACGTGGCCAACGCCGCGTCCATCGGGTCGCTGGTGCGGATCAGGGCGTAGTCAATTGTATTGCGGGCGCAGTCGCGGCGAAGTGTTTCCAGGAATTGCTTGAGGGCTTCCAGGTAGCCGTCCCGTAATGCCCGCGGATTGCAGTTGAGGTGATCGTCGCTCTCCAGCCCTTCGAATCGCGTGGGACCGTTGAAGGGGAAATCGAGCTCGTCGTCGTCCATCACGTGAAACACCAGCACGTCGTGGCCGCGCCGGCGGAGGAGTTTCAGGCCTTTGATCGTTCCTTCCGGATCCGCCAGCAGGTCGGAGATCAACACCATCATTCCGCGCCGCGGGAATGTCTCGGCCGCCTCGCGCAGGATCGGGTACATCTCGGTCTTGTCGGCCGGGGCCGAGGCGTCGAGGGCCTCGACGATCGCGCTGAGGTGATTGCGTTTGCTGCGGATCGGCGCCTTCCGCCGCACCCGCTCGTCGAAGGCAAGCACGCCCACCGCGTCCTGCTGCTTGAGCACCAGCCAGGCAATGCTCGCGGCCACGGTGCATGCGTATTCGTACTTGCTCATCGCCCCATCGCCGTACTGCATCGAGTTGGAGACGTCGACCAGCATGGCGCAGCGAAGATTGGTGTCCTCCTCGTACTGCTTCACCACCAGGCGGTCCTGCTTGGCCCAGACGGTCCAATCGACGTGCCGCAGGTCGTCGCCCGGCACGTACTCGCGGTGCTGGAGGAACTCGACCGATTGCCCGAAGTAGGGACTGCGGTGCATGCCCGACTGGAAGCCCTCGACGATGTGCCTGGCCCGCAGCTCGAGCCGGCCGATCCGCTTAACGGCCTCAGGATGCAAAAATCTTTTGGAATCGGGCATCGCGGGTCAGCTCGTCCTCTTTGGTGGGCGTGATGGAAACGATCCGCTCGATCACCTGGTCGCTGGTGATCCCGTCGCTCTCGGCGGCGAAGTTCACGACGATTCGGTGCCGCAAAACCGGCTTCGCCAAAGCCTGCACGTCTTCGGTGGAGACGTGGGTCCGCCCGTGCAACAAGGCCCGCGCCTTGCCCCCCAGGATCAAGAACTGCACGGCCCGCGGCCCGGCGCCCCAGCTCAGCATGTCTTCCACGAAGTCGGGCGTGCCGGGGTGCCCCAGCCGGGTCTGCCGCACCAGCGAGAGCGTGTAGCGGATCACGTGATCGGAGACCGGCACCTCGCGCACGGTGCGCTGCAGCTCCAGGATCTCGTCGCCGGTCAGGACCGACTGGACGTTGTCCATCATCACCGCGGTCGTGCGGCGGGCGACCTCGAATTCCTCCTCAAAGTTGGGATACTTCACGAACACCTTGAACATGAAGCGATCCTGCTGCGCCTCAGGAAGCGGATAGGTCCCTTCCTGCTCGATGGGGTTTTGCGTCGCCAGCACGAAGAACGGATCGGAAAGCTGATGCCGCACCCGGCCGACGGTCACCTGCCGCTCCTGCATCGCCTCCAGGAGGGCGGCCTGCGTCTTCGGCGGCGTGCGATTGATTTCGTCCGCCAGAATCACGTGCGAAAAGATTGGCCCCTCCATGAATCGCCGCTCGCGGGCGCCGGTGGAGCGGTTCTCTTCGATGATCTCGGTCCCGGTGATATCCGCCGGCATCAGGTCGGGCGTAAACTGGATGCGGCTGAACGAGAGGTTCATGGTGCGGGCCAGGGTGCTGATCATCAGCGTCTTCGCGAGCCCCGGCACCCCCTCCAAAAGGCAATGGCCGCGGCTGAAGAGCGAGATCAATAATTCCTCGACCACGTCCCGCTGCCCGACAATCACCTGGGAAAGCTGGTCGAGAATCCGCTCGCGAGCCTCGCCCAACTTGCGAATGGCGGTGGAATGCTGATCAGCCGTCATAAGAAGTCCTTAAAGGTGGGTGGCGCGCTGCCGAACGAAAACTCAGCGTTCGCCGGGTTTTTACCTTACATCCATTCGACCGGGAGGGGCGGTCGGAAGTCAATCCGAATTTGAGGAGTAGCGAACCGGCGGCGGGTTTACCGATTATAACGGAGGGCCCTGCCGGTATTTAGTGCCGGTTCGGGAAAGATAAGTTCACCGCCGGATGCCGTGCGGGAGGCTAGAGGAAGGTGGAGACTCCTCCAGGCGCACCGCCACACCAATAGTATACACATGGATAGTTCAATACCTCAAGAGGCGAGTCGATTTTTCTGGCGTCCTTTGACGCAAGTGCTTTCCTAGAAAGGCTTAAAATTTTTTTGTATGTTTGGTGACTTGGTGCGGATGACCGCGTCCGACGGGCTTCGGCTGGACGGATCCCTGCATCGATCGGCAAAAACGGCCGCGAAGGCCCCGACCGATGCGGTCATTCTGCTGCACGGGGTGGGGGGTAACTTCTACAGCTCGTCACTGTTGGAGGCCTTTCTTGACCCGCTCATGAGCCGCGGCGTGGCGGTGTTGCGGGTCAACACGCGAGGGCACGACGGGCTATTCACGGCCAAGACCAATCAAGGGCCGCGCCGATTCGGCGCCGCCTATGAAATCGTGGATGAGTGCCGCCTCGACATCGCCGCGTGGCGGGAGTTCCTGCTCGAGCAAGGATTCGCCCGCATCGCCCTCGCCGGTCACAGCCTCGGGGCCATCAAAGCAGTCTACGCAGCGGCCCACGCGCCCGCGGAAACATTTGCCCGCATCGCGGCGCTTTCCCCGCCGCGGCTCTCCTACCAACTCTTCCGCAAGGGAGGGGACACCACCTTTCGCAAGACGATCTCAGTCGCCGAGTGCTGCGTCGAGGACGGCCGGCCCGAGGAGTTGATGCAGGTGCGGTTTCCTGTCCCGCTGGTGATCTCCGCCGCCAGCTACGTGGACAAGTACGGCCGGCAAGAACGCTACGACATCTTGAAACACATTCCCAAGCTCCCCTGTCCCGCGCTCTTCCTCTACGGCGCGAAAGAGCTTGCCGGCGGCGGCGCCGCCTTCGCCGGCATGGACCGCTTGGTGGCGGAAGCCGCCCGCGAAGGGCAATCGCTCACAGTCCGCGCCATCCCTGACGCCGACCACTTCTACAACGGCGTCCAAGCCGCCGCCGCCGAAGCCGCCGCGCAGTGGCTGTGCAAATGATCCTCAGGGCGTCAGCCAATCTTCAAGTCGCAGTTTCGGGATCCCCGAAAACTTGCAGCGCTCCGGTCGCGTTGAATTTCGGCGAGGGCCTCTTCGAATTCCGGCACATCGGACGCTATTCCGGCGGAACGTCGGATGCCTTCCCCCGAAACTGGTTGTGACGCCGCGATCTGCACGGTCACCTCGACCGCCTGGCCCTCGGGAATGCCGAGGTCTTCGGCAAGCTCGATGGTCTTTCCGCGAACCGTTCCAGCAACTGTTTTCAGCATTTGCAATTTCCTCCAGCCCAAGGCAGCTTCAAAGTTGGACATCGCCTTCAGTATAGCCTTGGGCATGACGCCGGATGCGGAGTTCGCATTTCGTTCCGGGATTCTTTTCGCCCGCGTCTCGCCTACAATGGTCAGTGGCGGCGCGTGCTTTTTGTCTATTCGGCTTATGGTGCTTGATGATGACCCTGCAAATCTCGCCCGACCTGGCCAGGCTCGTGCAACAGCAAATGGCGACTGGCCGCTATGAAACGGAGAATGACCTGCTGTTTTCCGCCCTCAGCCTCCTGGCGGAACGTGAGCGGAAACTGGAGGAAGTCCGCCGCGAATTGATGCCGGCTATCGAAAGCCTTGATCGAGGCGAAGGGGAGCTTCTCGATATGAAGCAAGTTCGAGCGCGGGTCCTTGACCGCTTCAACGAGGCTAAGTAACCCACCATGTCGCTGATCAAACGTTCGGCGCAGGCGGAGGACGATCTGGTGGAGATCGCCACGTACATCGCCAAGGACAGCGTAACTGCGGCGGAGCGATGGCTCGACAAAATCGAGCGAACGTTGCGGCATCTCGCCGACGCCCCCGGAACAGGGGCGGAGTATCCAGAATTGCGGCCGAATCTGCGTTGCTTTCCGTTGGGCGTCTACCTCATTTTCTACCGCTCCATCGAGGGCGGCATCGAAGTGGTGCGCGTCATTCATGGGGCTCGCGACATCTATTCCATCTTCGGCGTCGGACAGTGACCCCGAGGCACGGACCGCGCCCCGCAACGAATACCGACCGCACATAAGCTTTGATGCTCGCTGATGCTCGCTTCCTCTTTCCCGCCGCTTCTCGCCCTCGGCCCGTTTGGCAGTTGGCTGATGTTGTTTTGGGCGGCGGCGGCGATCATCCCGATCCTGATTCACCTCTGGAGCCGGCGGCGGTATCGCGAGACGACTTGGGCCGCGATGGAGTTTCTGCTGCGGGCGATGAAGAAAAACTCGCGGCGGATTCGGATCGAGCAACTGCTCTTGCTGGCGATGCGGGTGGCGATTCTCGTGCTGCTGGCGGTGGCCCTGGCCGAGCCGGGCTGCTCCACGGCGCCGCTGGTGGGCGGGTCGCTGGCCGGCGGCGGACAGACGCACACGGTGCTCGTGCTCGACGGCTCGTACTCCATGGAGCATCGCCGCGAAGAGCAGACCCGCTTCGCCGAAGCGCAGCAGATGGCGATCGACGTGGTGGAAAACTCCCGGCAGGGAGACGGCTTTACGCTGGTCCTGATGGCCGAACCGCCGCGGGTGATCATTCC
>JAHWKS010000507.1 GCA_019347795.1 Planctomycetota bacterium
CCCGTCTGGAGCGTGAGCACATCCGGCGCGCCGTCGCCGCCGAACTGCTCGGCCAGTTCCCCGGCGAAAGCATCTCGATCATCGCCGCAATGCGATCCGCCGCTGACGTGGCGGACAACGAGCGTGCGTTGCAGACGCGCATACGAGTCGCGATTAATCGTCGTGCGGGCGTCAACGTCCGGCGGCGCCTCCGTCAGCATTGCTGTTCCGGGAAGCGGACCCGATGCCGGTTCGGCGCGACCCGTCTGGAGCGTGAGCACATCCGGCGCGCCGTCGCCGCCGAACTGCTCGGCCATCACGTAGTAGCCCTCCGGCAGCAGACCGCGACGCAAGGCCCGCTTGATCTCCAGCACCCAAGAGTAATGGAAATCGTGAAACGTCCCGTCGCTAACCCGCGTCCAGTCATGCGCCGGCATAGATTAGCTCCCATCGCGCGACGCCGCCGAGCGTCAGCGAGCATTCCTCGCGATCGAGTCGAGGCGCCGCGCGCCGATGTCAGAATTGGGAAACGCGGACATGGAACATTTCAAGCTCAAGATCATATTCCGTAGTAGCTACCTGCACCGCCGTGATCGCCCTCCCAAAATCATCGGCCTCGCCCGCCTCTTGGAGAACGAGGATCAGATAACGCTCGACATCCGACGGCACAGTGTGCAACCGGCGCACGTCTTGCAGAAACCAAAAAACGCTCCGGCCACATAACGTTCGCCGACCCCTAACGCGATGGAATTTCGAGCTGATCTTCCCGAACCTCAATGTAGGCCGGCCGGGGCTTTGCGCGAACTCGGACGCGATAAACTCGGGCGCCGTGCGGGCCCAAGGGGCCGCGGTACTCGACGATTCGTCCACGGCCGTACCCCGAGTTGCGAATCTTCACGAGCGTTCCGATTTTGAGGGGCGTAGCGAGATTTTGCATGGCCGCTTCACCACGGCGACGCGCCGAGAATACGGGACAATTCACTATGCATTATATCGTCCAACGAAGACGCGAGTCCATTACACGAAGCACGCCCGACCACGTGCCTTTTCAGCGACGGGTTCGGCGCCTCCCGAACAAGCCCCGAGAGGCGCGTGCTACTCTCTCGTTTGCTCCAATCGCTCCTGGAACTTCTCGAAGCCGCGACGGTATATTTCGCGCCACGGGTCGTGAGGTTTGACCGGCCGGCGAAAGCGGACGATCTGGGCCACCGCGTCGGCGACGGTGAAGTCGGTCTTGTCGCGATTTTTGCGGCGGAGGCTTCGCTCGTAACCGGCCAGTGCGGCGGCGGCGGCGCCGAGGGCGGGGCCCTCCTTCGACGCCAACCGCTCCAGCGGCCGCTCCAGCACGGTCGCGAGAATCTTGCACACAAGATCGCTCTGGGCCAGGCCGCCCGAGACGCTGATCCGCTCGATCCGCTGTCCCGCCGCCTCGTGCGCCTCGATGCCCAGCTTGATGAGATAGGCCAAAGCCTCGGCCGCGGCGCGGTAGCGAAGTCCCGGCGCCCGCTTCGGGTCCGGCTCCGTGGGGAACCATCGCACGCCGCGCTGTTTTTCAAAGATTCCCAGCGACGGCTCCTGCATCGGGAAGGGGAGCACCATCGCACGGTCGGGGTCCGGCTCGATCGCGGCAGCCGCTTTTTCCTGCTCGCTCCAATCGCGGCTGGTCCACGACGGTTCGGCCCCGATCACCTGATCGAAAAAGCCGGCGCCGTTTGTGTAGCACCGCATCACGAGGTAGCCCGGCCAGTTGAGCGCCATGATGTCGAGGTCCGTCGTTTTGGGCAGCTCGCCGGCGGAGGAGTTCACCACGACCGAATTCCCCAGCACGACCGCCATCTGCCCGGAACTCACGGCGCCGCCGCCGACCAGCCCCGCCAGTTGATCGTCAAGGTTGGGAAACACCAGCGGCGGCTGTTTCCCCAAGCCCGCCTCCAGCGCCACGTGCGGCGCCAGCGGCCCGATCGGCGAGCCGTCATCCACGATCTCCGGCAACTGCTTCCACGCAAGATTGCGATAGCGCGACTCGCCCAACGCCGCCAGCATCCCCTTGCTCCACTTCCGCGAGCGGAGGTCCATGATGCCGGTCGAGGCCGCCGCCGAGACGCTGATCTTGTCGAACACGCCGGTCAGGTAGCCGATCGCCAGCGGCCCATGCGGCAGCACGAGCCACGTGCGGCGCCAATCCTCCGCCGGTAGCTCCTTCTCGTCCTTCACCAAATGCGTGAGCGAGTAGCGAATGGCCCAGGGACCGCCGATCAGCTTGAGGGCCTTCTCCTGTCCGCCGAGCCGCTGGAGCCCTTCCTCGTGATGCCGGGCCAGCGTCTGATCGTTCCAACAGATCGCCCGCCGCACCTGGATGCGGTTCTTGTCGATCCGCCCGGCGGTGTGATGCGTGGCAGAGACGCCGCCGGCCCGCCAGTCGTCCAGCCGCCCCAGGCCGCGGAGCCGGTCGGCCATCTCCCGCACGCTGGCCCGCGCCTGCCCTTCAAGCTGCATGAGGTTCAGCTCATGGATGCCCGCATCCACCAGCTTCCCCGCGCGCTCCTCGCCGCGCCACAGGTCGGTCGGCAACCGCGCCTCGGCGACGACCCGCCCATCCAGCTCAAACGCCACGCACTTCACGGCGCCGGTGCTGAAGTCCCAACCGGTGATGATCGCGTCGTCCGGCGTGTGCTTGAGAGATTCGGCCATGACCCATCCTCGCTTCTGGTAGTGAAGCGATAGATGATGCCGCACAAGACGCGCCGGATCAATCCCGCAGCCGGACGGCCTGCGCTCAGAGCATGTCGAGCGGATCGACGTCAACCGTCCACTGCACGTCTTCCGGCGGCTTGAGGTCTTTCGTCGCCTCTTGCACGAGCGTGCGGAGCACGTCGACGTCGGGGGCGATCAGGAGCATGTGGAAGCGGTGCTTGCCGCGGAGTTTAGCGATCGGCGCCGGCGAGGGACCGAGCACGCGTGCCGGTTCGCCGCGCGACTCGTTCGCTCGGGTGAGCCGCTCGGCGAGCGAGTCGCTGAAGCCTTCGGCGACTGTCTCAACCGGGCCGCGCACCACCACGCGGACCATGCTGGAGAACGGGGGATAGCCGTACTCCTCGCGGTTGGGCAGTTCGTTGCGGGCGAACATCTCGTAGTCGTGGCGCATTGCCGCCAGGATTGCCGGATGCTCGGGGCTGAAGGTCTGCACGAGCACGCGGCCTCCTTTCTCTCCCCGGCCGGTGCGGCCGGCCACCTGCGTCACCAGTTGAAATGTTCGCTCGGCGGCGCGGAAGTCGGGAAGGTGCAGGGCGGTGTCGGCATTCACCACGCCCACCAGCGTGACGTTGGGGAAGTCGAGCCCCTTGGCGATCATCTGCGTCCCCAGCAGAATCCGCACTTCACCCGCGCGGAAGCGAGCCAGCGCCGCCTCGTGACTGCCGGGCTTCTGCATCGTGTCGCTATCCATCCGCAGGCACGGCACGTCGGAGAACCGCGCCCGCACCTCGGCCTCCAGCCGCTCGGTACCCAGGCCGCTGTAGCGGATTCCATCGAAGCCACACTCGGGACAGCGCTGCGGGGCGGGAGTCTGATAATCGCAGTAATGGCAGATCGCCTGCCCCGCCTCGCGATGATGCGTGAGGGCGATGTCGCAGTCCTGGCAGCGCACCACGTGCCCACACTGCGGACATTGGATGTGCGTCGAGAAGCCGCGGCGGTTCAGGAGCAGGATTACCTGACCTCCGTCATTCAAGGCCTGCTCCATCGCCAATTGTAGTTGCCGGCTGATGGCGCCGCGCGAGCGGCGGCTGTCCCACTCCGCCCGTAGGTCGAGCGCGGCGACGTCGGGGAGCGGCCGATCGAAGACCCGCCGCGGCATCTCCAAGAGCCGATACTCCCCCTGTTGCGCCCGGCGCCAGCTTTCCAGCGACGGCGTGGCGGAGCCGAGCACCAGCGGGGCCCGCTCCATCGCCGCTCGCCGCAGAGCGACATCGCGGGCGTGATAGCGAGGAGCGGAGTCTTGCTTGAATGAGCCGTCGTGCTCCTCATCCAGGATGATCAGTCCCAACCGCGGCGTGGGGGCGAACACCGCGCTCCGGGCGCCGACGACCACCTGCACTTCGCCCCGCACGATCCGCTGCCAGTGCCAATGTCGCTCCGGCGCCGAAAGATGGCTGTGCAACAGCGCCACGCTCTGAAACCGCGAGCGGAACCGCTGCCGCGTCTGAGGCGTGAGGCTGATCTCGGGCACGAGCACGATCGCCTGCTTGCCGAAGCGGATCGTCTCTTCGATCGCGCGGATGTAGACCTCTGTCTTGCCGCTGCCGGTCACGCCGTGGATGAGGATGGTCTCATGCCGGCCGGCGTGCATGGCGCCAAGGGTCGCATCGAGCGCCCGCTGCTGATCGCCGGTCATCGAATGATGCTCTTCCGCCTCGACCGGCGCCTCGGCCACTTCGGTGTGCTGCACGCGGCGAATCTGCGCCTTGAGATATCCCTTCTTCCGCAGCGCCGTGATCGGTCCCAGCGTGCATCCGGCCGCCTCGGCAAGCTGGTGCGGCGTGAGAGGCCGGTCCGATGCCGCCAGCCGCGTCAGCGCCGCCGCCTGCTTCTCGGGCAGGTCGAGCGTCGCCAGCCGCGCGGCGACTTCCGTGGGGACGTGGAGAAACGTCACCTCGCGAGTCCCCGCCCGGCCGCGAACTCCCGCGGGAACCACGGCGTCCAGCACCTGCCCGAGCGGGCAGAGATAGTGCTCGGCCATCCATCGCGTGACTTCGAGCATCGCGGGCGTAAGGAGCGGCTCGCCATCCATCACCGCGCGAATCTCTTTGAAACGGCTTGGGTCGCCGAGCCGGTTCTCCACCGCGACGCAGTAGCCGACCACGGTGCGGTTCCCTCGCCCCAGCGGAACCCGCACTCGCCGCCCCGGCTCCACCTGCCCGCGAAGCCGCTCGGGAGTGCGATAGTCGTACGGTCCCCACGGCGCCTCGGAGAGGACGACCATCGCCGCCTGATACTGCGCCGCATCGTCCGCCTCCCACGGCGCCTCCTCCGGCGCAAACAGCGACTGTTGTTGCTTGCTCATACGCACT
>JAHWKS010000508.1 GCA_019347795.1 Planctomycetota bacterium
TCCTTCTAGGCGATCTGCTGCGAGATCATCGTGGGCAACAGCGCGGTTGCGGCTTTGTTGGCGGCCATCGCCTTCCATATCAAGTCGGACTGCTTGTAATCGACCTGGGCCTCGACCAGGCCTCCTTCAGCCCGATCGACATGGTCGGAGGTCGCGGCGCCGCCGGGGCGGAGGCTGCGAAGGCGGCCTAGCGTCGTCTCCGCCAGTTGCAGCTTTTCGGAGGTGGCGGTCTTGCGAGCCTCGGCCGCCTTGACCGTGTCTTCCATCGAATCGACGAAATACTCGGCCTGCTTCTTCTGCGTCAACTCGACAGCGACCTCGTTGTTCTCGGCGATCTGGGCCGACAGCCGTTCCACCGCTGTTTGCGCCAACTCGACCTCCTCGGCCAGATCCTTCGGCACGATCTGGGCGACCGGCTCTCCCCGCCTCACGCGATCACCGGCCGAGAGCGAGATCGGCTCCAGCCGACCCTCAAACGGCATCGTCACCACGTACGTCCGCGGTAGGGCGGTGGTCCCCTGCTCATCGACGAATTCACGAATCTCACCGATCGTCACCGCCGCCGCCTCCACCGGCTGCCCGGAGGAGCCAAACGCCCAAACGCCGACAACGGCGAGCACAGCGACAGCCAGCAGCGTCACGATCATCCAAGTTCTCACGGAAACACCTCGTCAAATGCAAATGGCGAAATGGCGAAATGGAGTGATGGAGTGATGGAGTGATGGAGTGATGGAGAATCCTGGAAACTCTCAATCCAAGATCCTTGGGTGAACCCAATACTCCAACACTCCATTACTCCAACACTCCTCTCCCCTCCTACTCCTTTACCTTCAACGCCTCCAAATAATTCATCGTGTTGATCCGCCACTGCACTACCGCGTGGGCGAGCAGGGCGAACACCACCGCCCAACCCAGCGCCCAACCCCAGATCGCCGGGGTGGCGATCACCGGCAGCCGCACGAGGTCGTTCGCGTAGGCGGTGGCGGTGAGCCACATCAGCCCGTAGCCGATGGGGAGGCCCAGCACCGCGCCGGTCATATTGGTGAGCAGGCTCTCGCGAAGGAACATCGCGCCGATGCTCCACTTGCTGTAGCCGAGGGCGCGGAACGTGGCGACCTCCCGCTGCCGTTCCGCCAGGTTGACCATCGATGAGTTGACGACGCTGCCGAAAAAGATCACGCCTGCGAAGATCACCAGGACGCCGATGAATACGAATTGATTCTGCAGCAGCGTCTTCGTCAAGTTTTCCACAAGTCGCTGCCGGTCCGAGATCGCCTCCACGCCCGGCAGTTGCTTCAGTTCGTGATTCAGGCGGCGGAGCACGTCGGGACGCGGGTCGGTCTGTAGCTGCACGCCGCTCACGGCGAACTCCTCCCCCATCAGCCGGCTCAGGTAGTGAATGTCGGCGTAGATGGTCAGGCCCATGTAGCTGTCGGCGATCTGCGCCACCGTCGCCTCGAGCGTGCGCCGCTCCTCTTGCACTGGAGTGAACGACACTTGATCGCCGGGGCGGACGTGCAGAATCTCGGCCATGCGGCGGCTCAGCACCAGGCCCGATCTCGGCAGCGGGATGCGCCGTCCTTCGGCGTCGTGGGGAATTGTCAGCCGGGCGTCCGGGAGCAAACCGATGATCGCCTCCTTGCGGCGAAAGGGGCCATGCTCAAATGTGCCCGCGACCATAAGTTGCGGCTCGGCATGATCCACGCCAGGCAGCTGCCGAACCTCATCCAGCGCCTCGCGCCCCTGAGAGCCTTTGAGGACCAGGTCGATGTCGCTCCGCATCGTGCGATAGAACTGGAAATCGAGGAAGTAATCCTGCGACTGGACCATCATGAAGCCGGTCACCAAGAGGGCCGCTCCCATCATGGCCGCGAACACGGCCGCCGCCGATCGCACCCGATGCCGGAACACGCTCCGCAGCGCCAATCGCCAACCGGAGCTGAACAGCTTCCACACGAGCGTGAGGCGCTCCAGCAGAATCGCCCCGCCGCGGGCGGGCGGCTCGGGACGCATCGCCTCGGCCGGCTGAAGCTGAAGCATCGACCACGCCCCGTGCAAACTTCCCGCGATCGCGCACACGAGGCTGACCGCCATCCCCAGGGCGAACGTGTTCCAGTGCAACTGGCTGCGCAGGTCGGGGAACTGGAAGAAGTGCTGATAGACCTGGGTCATCCCCGCCGACGCCGTATAGCCGAGCAGGGCGCCCAAAACGCCTCCCGCCACGCCGACGCTCAAGCCGAACTTTAAAAAGTGGGCGAACACCTGACCGTTGGTGTAGCCGAGGGCTTTAAGCGTGCCGATCACCACCCGCTGCTGTCGGGCGAGTCGCGTGATCAGCACGTTAAGCACGACCGCGGCGACGGCCAGAAAGATCGTGGGCACGACGGCCGCGATGGCGCCCAGTCCCTCGATCTCATTGCTCAAGAACTGGTTGGACGCCTGCAGCCGCAGCGGCGTGACGGAGAACACTCCGTACGGCTCCAAGAGCGTCTCCGCGCTGCGAAGCGTGTCGTTGCTCTCGCCGGCCAGCTCCGGCGAGAGCCGTCCAACAACCTGATTGGCCGCGCCGTCGAAGTCGAACACGTCCTCGGCGAACGTGCGTTTGACGTAGAACACGCCATACGTCTCGGGGTCGGGCACCAGCGTTCCCGGGCCAAGCAAATAGGTAAACTCGCTGCTGATGGCGGTCCCCACAACGAACAGCTCCTGCCGGCGGTCGTTCAACAGCAGGTGAATCCACTGCCCGGGATAGATGTTGCGGGCGCGGGCGAAGGCGTCGTTGACGATCACCTCGTTCTCGCGGCGGTCGGTGAAGTAGCCTCCCTGCCGCAGGAGGATGTCGTTGAGCGTCGGCTCGCGGCGGTCGGGAAGCGAGATCACCTGCCCGTTGAGCGGCTCGGGCACGTTCTCCAGATCGACGGTGGCGGGGAAGGTGATCCGCGGCTGATACTCCGCCACGCCGCGAATGCGACCGAGCGCCTCCAACTCCGCCAACGGGACCTTCTTCACGTCGACCCAGAAATCCGCCATGCGGCACATGCGATAGTACCGCGTCTTGGCCGCGCTCAGGTTGAGATACGCCGACTGCATGGCAACATAGCACATCACCCCCACGGCGATAATGCTGGTAATCGCCAGCAGCAGCCCCTTGGAGCGACAGATCTCGCGGGCCAGTTTGCGATTGAGGGCCCTCACCACACCACCTCCTCGGGCGCGACCGGGTTCTGGTTCTCCTCCATGCTGCTGATCTCGCCCGACCGCAGATGCACGACGCGGTCGGCCACCTCGGCCAGCGCCGCATTGTGGGTAATGACGACCACCGTCTTGCCCAACTGCCGATTCAAGTCCACCAGCAGCCGCAGGACCCGCTTGCCGGTTTTGAAATCGAGGGCGCCGGTCGGCTCGTCGCACAGGAGCAACTCGGGATTTTTGGCGACCGCGCGGGCGATCGAGACGCGCTGCTGCTCGCCGCCCGAAAGCTGCGCGGGGAAATGTTCGGCGCGGTCTTCGAGTCCCACCAGCCGCAGCACCTCATCCGCGTCGCGGGGGGCGGATGCGATTTCGGTCGAAACCAGGATGTTCTCCCGGGCCGTGAGGTTGGGCACGAGGTTGTAGAACTGGAACACGAACCCGACCTCTTCACGGCGGTAGCGCGTCAACTCGCGATCGGAGGCATCGGCCAAGTTGCGCCCTTTATACAGTACCGACCCGACGCTCGGCCGATCCATTCCGCCGATGAGGTTGAGAATGGTGGTCTTGCCCGACCCGCTGGGTCCGACCAGCGCCAGAAACTCGCCGCGGCGGATGTCGAGCGTGATATTCGTGAGCACCACTACCGCCACTTCGCCCATCTGAAACGTGCGCCCGACCCCGTCCATCCGCAGCAGCGGTTGGCCATTCTTGGCTGCGGACGCGGCGGCGAATTCATCAGTCATGAGCGCAACGAGTGCGTAGAACAGGCGGCTCGCCTGTTGTCCAGATTGGGCAGGTGAGCCGCCTTTGTTACGGCGCTCACCACTTCACCACGACGGGCGTTCCTTCCGTGACGCCCAGCATGATGCGGGCGCTGTCGCCGACGATCGCCAGCTCCAGGTTGCCGCTCTCGCCGATGAGGGCGATGTACGTCATCGGCGGCTGGTTGTGGTCCGCCGGGAAGATGCCGAGCGTCTCGTGCTCGTCGCACACGACGGTGACGCTTTGATCGGTGGGAGCGTTCTTGCTTTGAAGCTGCTCGGCCGTGATGTCGGTCACCAGGTTCCCCGCGCTGCTGACCGACGCCACCACGCCTTCGATTTTACCCGCCACTATCTTCTCTCCGCCGGGTGGTCCGAACGGGACGTATTGTACGGGCTGACGGCGCCGTCTCCAAGCCGCGATGAACGCCGCATCGCCCCGATGTTAACGCACCGTGAGGACGACGCGGTCCCCCACTTCGGCCGAAAGCGCCGCCCGCGCGCTTCCGCACACCTGGGCGATCTCCAGATGCCCGTGCGAGCCGATCAAGGCGATCAATTGGCCCGGCGCCGCATCGCCGTAGGTGTTCGACAGACCGCGAATTTGCTTACCGCCGATGAAAATCTCGAGATCATTGCCGCAGCCGAGATTTGCCACGACGTCCGCCTCCACATTCGTGATCAGGTTCCCGAAGGCGTCGATCACGCAGACCTCCGCCTCCACCCGGCCCTCGGCGATGACCGGCGCCGGCCAGTCGAGCGGCGCAAGGCCGGTCAGCGGCTCGCCAAGGTCCGCCGGATCGATGCCGCGGGCGATGTGCGCCGCCACCGGCGCCATGATGTCCCGGCCGTGGAAGGTCGAGGAAACTTCCTCCCGCCAGTAGTCCCGGTCCGAGATCTCCCTCACGACCGTCGGCGTCTTCCGACAAGCAAGCAGTCCCAACAGCCCGTTGTCCGGCGCCACGTATCGCCGGCCGTCGATCGCGGCGTAAACGATCTTCCGGATCGTCCCGACGCCTGGATCGATCACCGCGACGTGAATCGAATCCGGCGGAAAGCGGATCGTCGTCTGCGCCAGCACCCACGCCCCGT
>JAHWKS010000509.1 GCA_019347795.1 Planctomycetota bacterium
CAATCAAGGGACGGCGGAAACCGGATTGCGCAAGGCGTCGGCGGTGATCCAAGCCGGCACGCTCGGCAAAGTCAAAGAGGTCCATGTCTGGACAAATCGCCCGGTCTGGCCGCAAGGGCTCGACCGGCCTTCCGAGACGCCCGAGGTCCCGCCCCACGTGCACTGGGACGAATTCATCGGGCCCGTCGAATATCGGCCTTATCATCCGGCCTACCACCCCTTCAAGTGGCGCGGCTGGTGGGACTTCGGCACCGGCGCCTTGGGCGACATGGCCTGCCACACGCTGAACCTGGGGTTCATGGGCCTCGATCTCCGCGATCCCAGTTCGGTGCAGGCCGAGACTTCGGGCCACAACCACGAGTCGTATCCCGGTTGGTCGGTGATCGAGTTCGAGTTCCCCGAGCGCGACGGGCGTCCGGCCGTGAAGATGATCTGGTACGACGGCGGAAAGCTTCCGCCCGCCGAGCTGCTGCAGGGGGAGAAGATCAATCAGAGCGGCTTCTTGGCCGTGGGCGAGAAGGGCTCGCTTTACTCGCCGCACGATTATGGGGCGGAGTGGAAGCTCTTGGGCGGCGCCGAGGCGCCGGATGTCGAGTATGTCCGCTCGCCGGGCCACTTCAAGGAGTGGACCGACGGCATCCGCAACAACAAGCAGGCGATGTCGAACTTCCCCGACTACGCCGGCCCGCTTACCGAGACGATCCTCCTGGGGAACCTCGCCGTGTGGGTGGCCGACCAGGAAGGCAAAGGCAAGAAGGTCGAGTGGAACGCCAAGGAGATGAAGGCCACCAACGCCCCCGAGGGCGTGAAGCTCGTGCGCCACGAGTACCGCAAGGGCTTCTCGATCCACGAGCTGGGCTAAACCGCCCGCGCTCGCTTTGCGACGAGTCGAAACATTCCAAAGCCGCAAGCCTCACCGCTTGCGGCTTTTTTCGTGATCGGCGGACGATTACGATGAATGCGGCGGCATGCGGCATCACAGAACCGCCCGGGGTCGGGAGTCTTTTCCGGCCGGAATGTTCACGATATGGTTGTCCTGTTGGCCGGAAAAGACTCCCGGCCCCGTCGCGCCGCGGCGACCCCGTCGCGCCGCCAAGCATTGCTGACACGAGTTGTGGGAACATGAGCACCGTCGAGCATCCACTTCTCTCGCCGATGCGCGTCGTGCTCCACGGCGTGCCGTGGGAGATGTATCTTCAGTTGCGGCACGAGCCGGACATCAATCGGCTGCGCTTGAAACGGAGCTGATCCGGGAGTTCCGTCAGGCGATTCGAGGTTGAGTTCGCCTGTCACGCTCATGCGCCCGCACGTTCCGCGGCTTCCACCGTGTTGCGGAGGAGCATGGCGACGGTGGTCGGGCCCACGCCGCCGAGCCGCGGCGTGATCCAACTCGCCACCTCGGCGACCGACTCGTCCACGTCCGATAGCAGCCGCTTGCCTTCCCAGGTGATCCCCCCGCCGATCACCACCGCGCCCGGTTTCACCATCTCCGGCTTGACGAAGTTCGCCACGCCCAGCGCCGCCACGACGATCTCGGCCCGGCGGGTGAAGTGAGCGAGGTCGTTCACCGCCGAATGAACCACGGTCACCGCCGCGTTCGCGCCGGGCGCCTTCAGCGTCAGGAGCAGCGCCAAGGGACGGCCCAGTGTCGGACCGCGTCCCAACACGACCACTTCGCGGCCTTCGACCGGAATGCCGTAGTGCCGGAGCATCGCCTGGATGCCCGCCGGCGTGCAGGGGCGCGGCCCCGGCTCCTGGAGCACGAGCTTCCCCAGGTTCACCGGATGCAGGCCGTCGGCGTCTTTGGCCGGGTCCATCGCCGCCAGCGCCCCGTTGAAGTCGAAACCCTTGGGAAGCGGGTGTTGAATCAGGTATGCGTGAACTTGCGGATTTCGATTAAAGCGATCCACCGTCGCCAGCAGGTCGTCCTGGGATGCATCGCCGCTCACGCTTTGATGGAATGACGCGATGCCGACCGCCTCGCACGTCTCGTGCTTTTTCCGCACGTAGCCGGCGCTGGCGGACTCGTCGCCGACGAGGATCGTGCCCAGCCCCGGCGTGACGCCGCGCTCCGCGAGCGAACGCACGCGGCGCCGCACGTCCTCCAGCACCGCCTCCGCCACCGGCTTGCCTTCCAGCAGTTTCGCCGTCATCGCCTGATCACTTCTTCGGTAAGGTGGAGACGAAGCTCCACGATCGCTCGATCCAATCGCTGAGTTGCTCCTCCGTCTCCACGCCGTCCGGTTCGACCATGGCCCAACCTTTCATCGCTCGGCCGGTGATGTCGAACTCCCCGACGTGCGGCTGCGACAGCGTCTCCTCCGCCTGTTCGCGCCCGAGCCGGACGATCAGCGAGTCCTTCCACACCCCGACGCACATGTTCCCGTGCAGCAGGAAGCCCAGGCCGCCGAACATCTTCTTCTCGACAACGCCGCGCCGGCCCGCCAAAATCTGCCGGATGCGAAGGGCGAGCGATTCTCTGTAGGCCATAGTTCGTCGTGCAAATATCAGCCGCGACGCGCTAGCGTCCGGTTCTCGGCGACCACGTTCCACCGTTTCCTGGAAATCGCAACCGTGGGCTGATGGCGACGGTAGAATGAGGTTGTATACCAAACTGCATCGCCCTCGCTACCGCCCTTGATCCATGAACCTGTTTGCCCAAAGCGAAGCCGAGAACCTGCGGGAGGCGCAGCCGCTGGCGGCGCGGATGCGGCCGGCGTCGCTGGCGGAGTTCGTCGGCCAGCAGCAGTTTCTCGGCGAAGGCAAGTTGCTGCGGCGGCTGTTGAAGGCCGACCGTCTCAGCTCCGTCATCTTCTACGGACCGCCGGGGACGGGAAAAACGACGCTCGCGCGCCTCTTGGCGGTCGAGAGCCGGCGCCGCTTCGTGCAGCTCAGCGCCGTCACCAGCGGCGTGAAGGAGCTGCGGGTCGTGCTCGAGCAGGCCCGCGAGGAAGTGGCCGCCGGCGGACGGCCGACGTTGCTCTTCATCGATGAGATTCACCGTTTCAACAAGGCCCAGCAGGATGTGCTCTTGCCCGACGTGGAGGACGGCGTCGTGACGCTGGTCGGCGCCACTACGGCCAATCCCTTCTTCGCGGTCAACAGCGCACTAGTGAGCCGCAGCCAGGTCTTTCAGTTCGAGCCGCTCTCGCCGGAGGACATCACGACGCTGCTGCGCCGCGCCGCGGGGGAACGGGAGCGCGGTTTGGGGGAGACGCCGATCGAGTTGCACGAAGACGCGATCGACTTCCTCGCGGAAGTTTGCGACGGCGACGCCCGCCGGGCGCTCTCGGCGTTGGAGGTCGGCGTGCTCTCCAGCGACGAGCGGCCGGTGCAGTTCTCGCGAGCTCTGGCTGCGGAATCGGTGCAGCGGAAGGCGATCGAGTACGACCCCACCGGCGATGCCCACTACGACGCCGCCAGCGCCCTCATCAAGAGCCTCCGCGGGAGCGACCCCGACGCCGCACTTTACTGGCTGGCGCGGATGCTGGAGGCGGGGGAAGACGTCCGCTTCCTCTGCCGTCGCCTAGTGATCCTCGCCAGCGAAGACGTCGGCAACGCCGACCCGCACGCGCTGCCGTTGGCGGTGGCCGCCATGCAGGCCTGCGAGTTCGTCGGCCTGCCGGAGTGCCAGCTCACGCTCGCCCAAGCGGTGACGTACCTCGCCTGCGCCCCGAAGTCGAACGCCGCCACGCTCGCCATCGGCGAAGCCCGCCGGGACGTGCGCGAAGGGCGGCTCGTGCCGGTTCCCGTCCACCTCCGCGACTCCCACTACCGCGGCGCCCGGCGCCTCGGCCACGGCGAAGGCTACCAATACGCCCACAACGCCGAAGACGGCGTCGCCGCCCAAGACTATCTCGGAGTGGAACGCGAATACTACCGCCCCCTGGATCGCGGCTTTGAGAAGGAGCTAGCCCAGCCGTTGGAGTGGATTCGAGCAAAGCTGCGGGAAGGCCGAGAAGGAGCGGAATGAGCAATACCGAAACACCTCAGGTCAGAGTTATGTAAGCTATGCCTTCGATTTCGCTCTTTCAGGCGTACGGCGTTGAGCTGGAGTATATGATCGTCGATGCGGAGTCGCTCTCGGTGCGGCCGATCGCCGACGATCTGCTGCGGGCGGCGGCGGGGGAGATCACCTCCGAGGTGGAGCGCGGCGTGATCGCCTGGTCCAATGAGCTGGCCCTGCACGTGATCGAGCTGAAGACGAACGGCCCGGCCCGCTCGCTGGCACCGCTGCCGGCGATGTTTCAGGAGGATGTCGCGCAAATTAACGAGATTCTCGCCGCCCACGGCGCCCGGCTGATGCCGACGGCGATGCACCCTTGGATGAACCCGGATGACGAGTTGCGTCTCTGGCCGCACAATTACAACCCCGTCTACGAGACGTACAACCGCATCTTCGACTGTCGCGGGCACGGATGGGCGAACCTGCAGAGCGTCCATCTGAACTTCCCCTTTGCCGACGACGAAGAGTTCGGCCGGCTGCACGCGGCGATTCGCCTGCTGTTGCCGATCATGCCCGCGCTGGCGGCGAGCTCGCCCCTGATGGAGCGGCGAGTGACGGGGATGCAGGACACGCGGATGGAGGTCTATCGCGGGAACTCGCGGCGGATTCCCTCGATCACCGGCGCGGTGATTCCCGAAGCGGTGTTCACGCGGCGCGATTACGAGCAGGCGATCTTTGCGCGGATGTACGCCGACATCGCTCCGCACGATCCGCACAAGATCCTGCAGCACGAGTGGCTCAACTCGCGGGGGGCGATCGCCCGTTTCGACCGCAACGCGATCGAGGTGCGGGTGCTCGACGTTCAGGAGTGCCCGCTCGCCGACGTGGCGATCGGCGCCGCGATTGCCGCCACACTCATGGCCCTGACCGAGGAGCGCTGGACGAGCCTCGCCGAGCAGCAGGCGTTCGCGGTCGAGCCGTTGGCCGAACTCTTCCTTGCGGCCGTGCGCGACGCGGAGCGGGCGATGATCGACGACGCGCGCTATCTCCGGCAGTTCGGCTGCGCGGGCAACTCTGCAACCGCGGGCGAGCTTTGGC
>JAHWKS010000510.1 GCA_019347795.1 Planctomycetota bacterium
AGTAGTCCCCAAGAGTGTTTCGAGGCTTCGACATCGCAACACCAAGCCGGCGAACTTTGACGTTGAATTGACCAGTGTAACACCTGTAGGCTGCGGGTTTGCAGCCTAGCACGCAGTCGGTGACTTTGCGCAAGTCCCATCGTAGCTGAGCGTTGGCCCAGGCTCAATCAGGGCCCGGCGCGTTAGGTTGTTTCCGACTAGCGCTCACGAGGAGGGTCGGGCTGCAGGCGGTCGGCGGGGCTTTGCACGCCGCGGCCGCCGCGGTTCAAAACGTGGGTGTAGATCATGGTCGTGCGCACGTCCTTGTGGCCCAACAGCTCCTGTACCGTGCGGATGTCGTAGCCTGCCAGCAGCAAATGGGTGGCGAAGGAGTGACGAAACGTGTGGCTTGTCACACGCTTGGTCAGGCCCGCCTTCCGCGCTGCCGCAGTGACTGCACGC
The DNA here is from genome assembly GCA_019347795.1 of Planctomycetota bacterium. GTDB lineage: Bacteria > Planctomycetota > Planctomycetia > Pirellulales > Pirellulaceae > JAHWKS01. The sequence goes on from JAHWKS010000510.1 coordinate 442, forward strand.
TGCACCAGGGACTCGTCGAGGTGGTGGCGTCCCTGCTCGCCTGTCGCCGAGTTTCGCCAGCGCCGTTCCTGGGGAAAGACAAACTGCCAGCGCCACTCGCGGTTGGCGTTTGGAAACTTGCGAGCCAGTGCGTGCGGCAAGACGACTCGCCCATAGCCGGCGCCCAGGTCGTCCTGGTGAATCTGTTGCACTTGCCGCAGATGTAGCTTCAGTGGCGCGATGACCGCCTGCGGCAACATCGTGACGCGGTCTTTATCTCCCTTCCCTTCACGGACGGTGATTTCGCCGCGCTGGAAGTCCAGATCCTTGACGCGCAACCGCAGCGCCTCCAGCAGCCGCAAGCCGCCGCCGTAGAGCAACATCGCCACGAGCCACTTGTCGCCCCGGAGATGCGTCATGACGCGCGTGACTTCATCCGGCGTCAGGACGACGGGCAGGCGTCTGGGACGCTTCGCGCGGACGACCCCTTTGATTCTGTCCAGAGGCTGCTCCAGCACGTGCTGGTAGAGGAACAGGATTGCGGCAAGGGCCTGGTTCTGCGTGGACGCAGCCACGTGCTCCTTGACGGCCAGATGGGTGAGGAAGCGATTCGCGGCCTCTTCCGCCAGACGGCTGGGATGCTGGTGGCCGTGAAACTCCAGGTAGCGGCGAATCCAGCCGACGTACGCTTCCTCCGTGCGGCGGCTGTAGTGACGCACGCGAAGGACTTCGATTATGCGGTCGTAGAGACGCGGCCCGGGCCGGTCGGGATAGAGGCCCAGGGGCGTACGATCCTGGCGAGCGGCGCTGCTCATGCGAGAGGCCCGCTGAAAGATTAGAAACGGAAAGTGTTGTTTATTGCGTCAGCACCTTGCCGCCACGATCAATGCGTTTCCCATCAATTGAGGAAAATCGGGGGTCTGCGATCGTGCGCGTTTTTCGGCGCGCCCCCCTCCTGCGAGAGGGTAGCGCAAAGTTGCGCTACCCTTCCTTTGGTTCCCGTCGGCGTCCGCTGCGGAGCTTCTTCTCGCAGGTGGGGGCAGGAGACGGCCGCAGCCGATCTTCGGCCGGGCTTGCGGTCGCGTTCCAACAACCGGTGATCAATCGGGGCGACATTCGCTGCCTTTCGCCTGGATTTATGAACTGATGAATAGTATACACCGGTATATTAATTCGTCAAGCCTGTGGCAAGATTTTTTTTTCGCCCTCGTTTCCCAGCGACGAATTACGATCCCGGACGACCCAAAGCAGGCGCCATCGCGAGGCGGGGATCTCGATGGTGATTTTTCCTTCCCCCTCGACCGCTTCCAGTTCGCGGCGGGCGGCCGATGCGAGGTTGCGGTGCCACTCCGGCGGGCCGCAGATGACGCCCTCGGACAGCCAGGCTTCCTCGTCGGCTTCCAGGGTGAGCGGCATGGCCCAATCGCCCAGCTCGCGCCGCTCCGGCTGCGCGTACTCGGGAGCAATCCGCATCGTCGCTGCCGCTTCTTCCCATCGCCGGCACAGGGCGAGCAGGCTTGCTCGCGTTCCCTCAAACCGCCACGCGAGGGCATCCAGGTGCGCTTCCGCGCGGAAGCCGAGTCGCCGAGCCGCCGCGGAGGCTTCATCGCGGAGGCGAGCCTCCCGCTGGTGCTCTTCGAGTTCCTCGATTTCTCGCATAAGCCGCGCGAAACGCCGTTCATTCTCGCGATGCGGATCGAGCTGGTCCGGGCGACGCTCCCGGCATTGCAGGCGTTTGACAAGGAATGAGCGCACCGCATCCGGCGTCGCCGGCGGATGGATCTCGATCGGCCATGTCTCAAAGCCATCCCGCAACACGAACGTCAGGGACTCGTCCTGCTCATCCACGGTAAACCCCTCGACTTGCTCCCGCGGAATCTCGAACCACTCTCCCGAGGGCGCACGCCACGCGACGCGGTCCGGCGTCAGCCGCACATCCGGCTCCTGACCGACGGCGACGGCGCGCCGCACAAACATCGTCAGCACCGCGAATACGTAGACGACGAGGCACCACGTTCCCCATGTCCTCGTCTCGGCCGACAGCGCGAGAAAGACGAATACCGGCGCGGCGAGGGTGATCCAGAGCAGCCCCCGGCCGTCTTCGCCCATCAGCCGCGAGAACGGCCAGGCGGCGTCGCGGGGAACGGGCCACGCGAGTTGATCGGGATCATCCGGCGAAGTCACAAGCTACAGCCGCAGCATCTCGTGGAGGGCGTCGGCCACCGACTCGCCGTCGCGGATCATTACGTATCCGATCAAGCACGCCATCACCGCACTGAAGAAGAGCAGGCTTCCGCCGTAAGGATTGGGCGAAACGCGAGTTTGCCTCAACTCGCGGGCCAGCGCAATCTGCAACCGGCGCCAGCCGGCGTAACTTTGCCGCGGTCCAGTGGAGGCCAGTTGCACGTTCCGCATCGCCGGCGACGGCTCCAGGTGGAGCGAAACAGCAAGGTTCGGCAGCGTCAAGCCGGCCCCGGTCCAGCGGGCCTCTTCGTCCACTGCCTTCGCCGTCTGCTCCAAGATCGGTCGAAGCTGCTCGAAGGTGATGTTGTAGATCACCAGCCGGGGCCGCAGCGTCAAGGCCAACAGCGACACCGACAGGGCGTAGAGCCCCAACAGCAAGAGCCACACATACGGCCCTAATCGCGAAGCGGCCTGCTCGGGGAGAAACAGCTCCATCGGCCCCGCCACGACAAACCCGCTGATCGCCGCCCCCAGCGCCGCTACATCCCGGGCGCCGGTGGTCAGAAACGGCCGCGTCGAAAGGTTCACCAGCCCAAGAAACAGGAAGTAAACCGCCAGCGGACCCAAAGCAATCGTAAGATGTAACGGGTCCATTGCGACAACGCCGGAAGAATTAAATCGCGAGACAAATGGTGCGAGATCGGGTTCACCTCGATTCTAGGAGCGGCTTGGAAAGCGGTCAACGCACGCCTCATTCCTTGGTCGAGCCGGGGTGCGGCAGGTCCCATTCTCAAGGAAGCGGGCAAAGTCGGGCGTCGAAACTCAATTGGAGGACTCCCCTGTCCCCGTCGTTCGCGTGCCGCGGGCGATTGCGGTACATTTGAGAGAGGTCGGCACGTCTATTCTCTGATCACAGCGACCTATGAGTTCTGGTTCGTCCTCCTCCCGCTTTCATTTCGCTTCCGCCCTTTCGACCACGGCGGAGACGGCAACTGCAGTCGCCGAAGTCTGCCGGACGGCGCGAGAGACGTTGAGCACGGCGCCCGACCTGGCGTTGCTCTTTGTCTCGCACCATCACGCGGAGACGTTCTCGACACTGGCGGGCCGGGCGTGCGAGTTGCTGGAAACCGATCGGCTGATCGGCTGCGCGGCGGAGGCGGTGGCCGGCGTGGGGCGCGAGGTCGAAGAGGGACCGGCGATTTCCCTCTGGCTCGCCTCGCTCCCCGCCGCGCAGGTGCGGCCGATACGGTTGCGCTTCGAACGCACGCCCGAAGGCGGCGCGTTCTTGGGTTGGCCCGATGCGCTGATGGAGTCCTGGCCCGACGACGCTTCGCTGTTGCTCCTGGCCGATGGGTTTAGCTTTCCCGCCGACGCTCTTCTTCAACGTCTGGGCGAAGACCGGCCCGGAACGCCCATTGTCGGCGGGATGGCCAGCGGCGGCGCAGGACCGGAGTGCAATCGGCTCTTCCTCGGCGGCGAGTCCCATGCCGACGGCGCCGTGGCGGTGCTCCTCTCCGGCGGCGTGCGGGTGCGAAGCGTCGTCTCGCAGGGATGCCGGCCGATCGGACGCCACTTCGTCATCACCAAGGCTGAGCGGAACATCGTGCACCAGTTGGGCGGCCTCCCGGCGATGGAGCGATTTGAAGAGGTGTATCGCGATCTGGCGGTGCGGGAGCGCGAGCTGATCTCCAAGGGGCTTCACCTCGGGCGGGTCGTGAGCGAGTACCAGGACCGCTTTGAACAAGGCGACTTCCTGGTGCGGAACGTGATCGGCGCCGACCGTGAGAGCGGCGCCATGGCGATCGGCGATTGGGTCCGCCCCGGCCAGACCGTGCAGTTCCACGTCCGCGATGCGGAAACCGCCGACGGCGAGCTGCACTACCTCCTCTCGCAGATGAAGAAGAAAGCCGCGGCGCCGCAGGCCGCCCTCTTGTTCACGTGCAACGGCCGGGGGACGCGGCTGTTTCCCGAGGCGAATCATGACGCGGCCGCGGTGCGCCGCACGTTCGGCGACATTCCGCTGGCGGGCTTCTTCGCCCAAGGCGAGATCGGCCCCATCGGCGGCAAGTGTTTTCTGCATGGGCTCACCGCCAGCATCGCCTTGTTTGAAGAGGCGAGCGGCGAGACGGATCCTTCCTCGAGTTAGCGAGCAACTGCCATGAACGCCCGAAGACGCTTTCTCGTTGCGGCGCCGCTGGTCGTGCTTCTCATCGGCGCGGGGGACTCGCCGGACGGCGGGCGGCTGGCCGATCAAGAAGCGCTGGCGCCGCTGCAAGACCTGGTGGGCCAGTGGCGCGGCGTGGGCCAGCCGCAGCGCGGCTCCAACCGCGGAGCCTGGATCGAGGAAAGCGACTGGGCCTGGCGGTTCACCGACGACGGCGCCTCGCTCGCCTTTGAAGCGCCGCGCTCGAAGACGCTTGTCAGCGGCGTCGAGATCGG